>JBOGZH010000210.1:0-3194 GCA_050697095.1 Solirubrobacterales bacterium | reverse complement strand
CGCGCGAGACGCGCGACGAGCGCCGCGCCCGGCGCGAGCGGGAGAAGGAGCAGCGTCGCAAGGCACGCGCCAAGGAGAAGCGCCGCGAGCCGGCCGAGCGCGAGGAGCGCCGCCGCGGCGCGGTTCTGTCATTCCTGATCTCGTGCTGGGCCGAGCTGAAGCGGGTCCAGTGGCCCGACCGCGAGACACTCGTGCAGGCGTCCGCAGTCACGCTGATCTTCATCGCCGTAGCGGCCGCCTACCTTGGCGCGCTCGACACCTTCTTCAACTGGTTCGTGAAGCTGGTCCTCTAGCCGCGAGCCCTCAACCATGGGAGTCCACTGAACAGATGTTCCGCTGGTACGTGATCAACACCTACTCGGGCCACGAGAACAAGGTGAAGCAGAACCTCGAGCACCGGGTCCAGACGATGAGCCAGGAGGGCCGTGTGCGCCAAGTCGTCGTCCCCACCGAGCAGGTATCGGAGCTGAAGGACGGGCAGAAGGTGCAGGTCGAGAAGCGCACGATGCCCGGCTACGTCCTCGTCAGCATGGAGATGACCGACGACGCGTGGAACCTGGTGAAGAACACGCCGGGCGTGACCGGGTTCGTCGGCTCGCGCAACAAGCCGGTGCCTCTCTCGGCACCCGAGGTGGACCGCCTTCTGCACCGCGAGACCGCCGAGCGGCCGCGCAGCCGCGCCCAGTTCGACATCGGCGAGTCGGTGAAGGTGATCTCCGGTCCGCTGTCGGACTTCTCCGGGGAGATCGCAGAGATCAACGAGGACGCGGCGAAGCTCAAGGTCCTGGTCTCGATCTTCGGTCGCGAGACCCCGGTCGAGGTCGGATATGACCAGGTGAAAAAGGTCTAGGTAGAGCGCGATGGCGAAGAAGGTCCTGACGATGATCAAGCTTCAGATCCCGGCCGGGGCGGCGAATCCCGCCCCGCCGGTCGGCCCGGCGCTCGGCCAGCACGGCGTCAACATCATGGAGTTCTGCAAGGCGTTCAACGCCCAGACCCAGCAGGACGTCGGGACGATCATCCCGGTCGAGATCACGGTCTACGAGGACCGCTCGTTCGAGTTCATCACCAAGACGCCGCCCGCCGCGGTCCTGATCAAGGAGGCGGCGGGGATCGACAAGGGATCGGGCGAGCCGAACCGCGAGAAGGTGGGCAGGATCACCGCGGACCAGGTGCGCCAGATCGCGGAGCGCAAGATGCCCGACCTGAACGCGAACGATCTCGACGCCGCCTCGCGAATCGTCGCCGGCACCGCGCGCTCGATGGGCGTCGAGGTGGACGGGATGGAGACGGGATGAAGCACGGCAAGCGATACCGCAGCGCGTACGAGAAGGTCGACCGCGACCGGCGCTACCCGCCCGCGGAGGCGGTCGCGCTGCTGAAGGAGACGGCGGGGACGAAGTTCGACGAGACGGTCGAGCTGCACATCCGCCTCGGCCTCAACGTGCGCCACGCGGAGCAGCAGCTCCGCGGCACCCTGCCGTTGCCCCACGGGCTCGGCAAGGACGTCACCGTCGCCGTGTTCGCGAAGGGCGACGCCGCGAAGGCAGCGGAGGATGCGGGCGCCGACGTCGTCGGCGCCGACGACCTCGCCGAGCGGGTGGAGGGAGGCTGGACCGAGTTCGACGTCGCGATCGCGACGCCCGACATGATGCCCGCGGTCGGAAAGCTCGGCCGGATCCTCGGCCCGCAGGGCAAGATGCCGAACCCCAAGGTCGGCACCGTCACCGACGATGTCGCCAGGGCGGTCGGCGAGTCGAAGGCGGGCAAGGTCGAGTACCGAACGGACCGCCACGCGATCATCCACCTGACGATCGGCAAGGCGAGCTTCCCCGAGCGCAACCTGCTCGAGAACTACGCGGCAGTGATCGAGGAGATCGTTCGCGCCCGGCCCGCCGCGGCGAAGGGCCGCTACATGCTCTCGGTCACGCTGACGACCTCGATGGGCCCCGGGATCCGGGTCGATCCGAGCCGCACCCGCGGGCCCGAGATCGTCACCGTGCTCCCAGGAGACGGCGCCGAGGCCGCCGAGCCCGCGGAGGAGCCGGCCACCGCGTAGAGCGGATCCGGCGCCGCTCGAGGAGCGCAACAACGGGGCCCGACTCGGGTTCAGTGTCAAATGCGAGCTACCAGAGTCACACTCATCCTCGCGGCGGTGGCGTTGGCGACGGCGATGGCCGCCGGCTCGGCGCAGGCGGTGCCGCGCAGCTTCTACGGCCTGGTTCCGAACACGGATCTCGGGGCCGACGACTACCAGCTGATCCGCCAGGCGGGGGTCGGCGCCTCTCGCGTGTCGGTGTTCTGGCAGGTGATCGAGCAGCGGAACGACGAGTTCAACTGGACCGCCACGGACCGGCAGATCGGAGAGCTCGCCGCCTCCAACATCCGGGCGCTCCCGGACCTGTTCGGGACCCCGACGTGGCTCGCGAGCAATCCGGCCACGCCACCCGTGGGGTCCGCCCGGCAACAGGCGGAGTGGAGCGAGTTCATCGGCCGGGCAGTAAGGCGCTATGGCCCTGGGGGAACCTACTGGACCAACGTCTATCCGGCCCAGCAGCCGGGCGCAACGCCGCTGCCGATCGAGACGTGGCAGGTGTGGAACGAGGTGAACGGGCCGAAGCACTTCCACCCCAAGCCCAACGTGGGCAAGTACGCGACGCTCCTGCAGATCACCAACAACGCGATCAACGGGCGGGATCCCAGCGCCGACATCCTCACCGCCGGGCTGGTCAGCAAGCCGACGGGGAAGGGCGGGATGCCGGCGTGGACCTACCTGAAGAAGCTGCTGAAGAAGAAGGCGGGCAAGCGGAGCTTCGATCATGTTGCGCTTCACCCGTACGCGGCGAACGACCGCCAGATCTTCAAGGACGTGAAGAAGCTGCGGAAGGCGCTGAAGAAGGGTGGCAAGAAGAAGGCACAGACGTGGATCACCGAGGTCGGATGGAGCTCCGTCCCCAGCGGTGCGAGCCCCAAGCTGTCGAAGACCCCCCAGGGGCAAGCGAAGCTGCTGAAAAAGACCTACAAGGGTCTGGGGAAGAAGAGCCGCAAGTGGAAGATCGGAGGCGTCTACTGGTACGTATGGCGCGACTTCGGTGGCGGCATTTGCGATTGGTGCCCAGACGCGGGACTCGTGAATACGAACCTGCAGCCGAAGCCGGCCTACCAGGCATATCGCGACGTAGCCCGCTGACGGC
>JBOGZH010000209.1:0-6084 GCA_050697095.1 Solirubrobacterales bacterium | reverse complement strand
CTCTTTGCCGATGTCGCGCTAGCCGACCGGGCCGCGGCCTCGCTCCCTCCCCGCTACGCGAACGCGGTCGTCACCGCCCCCGCCACGTATCGATGAGGATCTCGCTGCGCGATCACCGCTTCCGTCTGGTGCTGCTCGCGGTCGCGGCGGTCGGCGCCTACTTCCTGATCCGGCGCTTCCTGCCGGACATCGACCTCCAGGAGCTGCTCGAGGACATCTCGAACACGCTCGGCGCCTGGACCTATCTCCTGATCGGGGCGTTCGCCTTCCTCGAGACGGGAGCGTTCGTGGGCCTCGTCGCTCCCGGCGAGACGGTCGTCATCATCGGCGGCGCCGTCGCCGGCCAGGGCGCGACCTCGCTCTACCTGACGATCGGGATCGTGTGGGCCGCGGCGTGGGCCGGCGACTCGGCGAGCTTTCTCCTCGGCCGCCGCCTGGGCCGCGACTTCGTGCTGCGCCACGGGCCGCGCTTTCGGATCAGCCGCGAGCGCTTCGCCCAGGTGGAGGGGTACTTCTCGCGCCACGGCGGCAAGACGATCCTGATCGGCCGGTTCATCGGCGTCGTGCGCGCGCTGGCCCCCTTCATCGCAGGGAGCTCGGGGATGCACTACCGCCAGTTCGTCCCCTACAGCATCCTCGGGACCGGGCTCTGGGCCGCGGCGTTCGCGCTGCTCGGCTACTTCGCCTCCCGCAGCATCGACACGGCCGCCGAGGTGGCGGGGCAGGGGACCTTCCTCTTCGGGACGGTGGTGGTGACGATCGTTGTGATCGTCGTCGCGGTCAGATTCCTGCGAAGGCACGAGAACAGGGTGCGCGTCGTCGAGGCGATGGAGAGCCGGCCGCTGCTGCGCCCCCTCGTCGTGGCGGGCCGGCGCCTCGAGCCTCAGGCCCGCTTCGTGTGGCAGCGCCTCACCCCCGGTGGCCTGGGACTCGAGTTCACGACGCTGCTCGCGGCGCTCTCGGTCGGCCTCTACGCGCTGGTCGCCTTCACCGTGGTGGTCTCGGGGGATCCGGGGCCGACGCCGGGCGACATGACCGCGCAGGACGTCGCCGGCAACCTCGCCACAGGCTGGCTCACCGACGTCGTTCGCGTCGTCACCGAGCTGGGCTCGCTGGCGGTCGTGCTGCCGGTGGCGCTCGTCGCCGGCGTGGTGCTCGCCGTCTCGAGGCGGTGGGTCGAGCTCGCTGTCCTGGCGGCCTCGATCGCGATCAGCATCATCGGTGTGAGCGAGCTGAAGGATGCCGTGGACCGGCCGCGCCCCGGAAACGGGCTCGACGAGGCGGGTGGCTCGTCCTTTCCCAGCGGGCACGCGGCCTACTCTGTCATCTACTCCACGCTCGCGATCACGTTGGTGGTGCGCCTGCGCACGGGGATCACGCGCGGCACCGCGGTGATCGTGGCCGGGATCACGATCACGGCTCTCGTTGGCTTGACCCGGGTGTACCTCGGCGTCCATTACCTCAGCGACGTGGTCTCCGGCTGGGGCCTCGGCGCTTCGGCGTTCGCGGCGTGCGCGGCGATCGCCATCGCGGCGTCCCACTTGCGGCAGAATGCACGCGTCGATGCTCGTCCCGGCGAAGATCGCGCCTGAGTACATCCTCTTCGGGGGTGCCGCCGTGATCAGCCTGCTCGCGTTCGCGGCGCTGATCCTCGTCCCGGCGATTGGCTCGTACGGCCGCACGTGGGAGAAGGCCACCGCGGCCGTGCTCTCCTTCTTCGTGCTCGCGGCGCTCGTGCTCGCGGGCCTTGCGATCGGCGTCGCGATCGTCTACTTCTGGGAGGACATCACCGGCTTCATCCCCTAATCAATTCCGGCCGCGTACTCGTCTTCCGCTCGCGAGCGACTCGAACAACTGGAAGCGACGCTCGCTCGCTCCCGACTCCGCCGCGGCCGGGTTTCGGGTGAGCCAAGGCAGGACTAGACTTCCCCGATGAGCGCCAAGCAGGACGCGAAGGCGGAGCGCAAGCCGCAGGGCGCCTCGCGCAAGCCGCGAGCGGCGCCGCTCGACGCGCTGTCCGACGCGGTGGAGTCGGGAGCGGGGCTACCCGCGGTCGCGCGCGCCGCCGCCGCCGCGCTGGGCGCGAGCGTGGCGCTGATCGATCGCTCGAGCGCGGTTCTCGCCGTCGCTGCGAGCTCCACCGCCGAGGAGAAGAAGCTGCTCTCGGGCGCCGACGGCGTGGACTCGGTCGAGCTCCGCGTGGCCGACGCCGCCGTCGGCGAGCTTCGCTTCCGGGGGCGCCGCGGGGCGCAGCCCGACCAGGTCACGAAGCGCATGGTCTCCACGCTGCTGGCGCTCGAGCTGGAGCGATCCCGCTCGCCCGAGTGGGAGGCCGACCGGCTCGCCGGAGACTTCGTCGCTGCGGTGCTGGGTCGCGAGGTGACGGACCGCGGCGACATCCTCGCAAGGGGAACCGAGCACGGGGCATCGTTGAAGGAGGGCGCCGGCGTCGTGGTCGCGCGAGCCGCTCCCCGCTCCCCGCAGGCGGAGGACTGGCGCGAGCGCGTGCTCACGCTTGCCACCCGCGCGCTGCGGGCGTCGAGCCGCGGATCGCTCGTCGCGCGGCGGGACGGCGAGTCGGCGGAGGTGGCCGCGATCGTGCCCAGCGGCGGGGAGGACGAGCTGGGCAGGGCGGCGTCCGTGCTCGAGCGCGAGCTGACGGTCTCGCTGGGCGGCTTCGCGCTCACGGTGGCGCGCAGCCGCTGGACGGCGGACCCGGTCGACCTGTACAGGGCCGGCAAGGAGGCGCTGCTCGCCGCGAACGTCGGGGAGGCGGAGGGACACGCCCTGCTCGCCTTCGAGGACACGGGCGCGTACCGGCTCCTGCTCCCGGCGATGAGCGAGGACCCGGGCGAGCTCGAGCGCTTCTACGAGGAGACCGTGGCGCCGCTCGTCGCCTACGACGACCAGTACGAGACCGAGCTGGTGGCCACGGTGGAGACCTTCCTCGAGAACGACGGCAACGTGACGCCGACCGCGGAGCGGCTGTTCACGCACCGCCACACCGTGCGCTACCGCCTCGAGCGGGTGCGGGAGCTCTCGGGGCACGACATCTCCTCCACGGCGGGCCGTGAGCGGCTCGGCCTCGGGCTGAAGGCGATGCGCGTGCTCGGGATCGCCTCCCCGCGCGGGCCGGCGCTGGAGCCGGGCGCCGAGGCCGGCAAGGTGCGACGGCCGAGCGAGGACTGAGCGCCGAGGGGGAGCCGGATCAGACCAGACTACGCCCGCTCCCGCCGCTCGGGGGAATCCGCCAGTGCGAGCGGAGCAGGCGCAGGACGTTCCCCGACGCGATCAGCTCGCCGTCGCTGTGGCCGTAGCGCCCGGTTAGCGCCGTCTGGAGTGCGCCGAGGCGCTGCGCGTCCTCGAGTCCGGCGAGGATCGGCTTGATGAACCCGTCGAGATCGGAGCCGATCGCTGCGTGGCGATGGGAGCCCGTGATCTCGTGGAACCGGTCGAGGTGGCGGAAGATCACCTCCAGGGAGTCCTCGAGCGAGCCGGTGCGGCGCCAGCGCAGGCCGTCCGCAGTCTGATGCTCGGCGAGCAGCAGCCCGATCACGCCGCCGCGCTCGGCGATCCGCTCCACCGTCTCGGCGGAGAGGTTGTAGCGGTCGCGGCCGAACCGGTAGGCGCCGTGAGAGGCGATCACCGGGACCGAGTGGTCGGGGTCGAGCTCGTCGAGCAGCGCGAAGGTGTCCTCGAGAGCGCGCCCGCTCATGTGGGTGACGTCGACGAGCACGCCGTGGCGGACCATCGCGCGGACGGCCGCCGCCCCCAGCTCGGTGAGGCCGACGCGAGGCTGGGGGAAGAGCAGGCGGTAGAGCGGGGTTGGGATGAACGGGATCGCGTTGGCGCCCGTCGCGACCGAGCGCCACACCAGGTGGGCAAGGGTGACGTAGGCGACGCCGCGGCGCGCCAGCTCGGCGACCCCGCGCTCGACCTCCTGCGGGTTGCCGCCGAGGTGGAAGCCGCCCTCGACGCAGTGCACGAGCGCGATCCTGCCCCGCGCGAGCGCGGCGTCGAGCTGGGCCGGGTCGCGCGCGACCGCCGCCTGCCCGGGGAAGTCCCGCGCGATCTCGCGCTCCACGGTCTCGAGCTGGCGGATGATGGTGTCCAGGTAGGCGCTGGTGGGCGCCGACCCGTACGGCAGGTCGAGGTCGAACTCGTCGAAGGGGGAGTAGAGGACCGAGAGCACGACCCGTACGTCGCCGGCGCGCATCAGCGGCACCGTCACCCGGGGGCCCGACTCGAACGACTCGTAGTTGGCGAACCGGCTCGCGATCCCCACCACGAGCGCCCGGATCCGGTCCAACAGCCGCCGCCGCGCCCTGGGCGAGCGGATCAGCCTCACCGCGTCGGCCTTGGCCGACGGCACAAGGTGAATGGGGTAGTGGCTGTGGAGGTCGGCGATCACCCCGGCGCTCAGCGTAAGGGCGGCCCCGGCCCGAGTGTGGCTCGGCAAGGTGCCCGTAAGCTACGTTCCGCCCACTGGGGAGTCGTCTAATCGGCAAGATAGGGGCCTTTGGAGCCTCGGATCCCGGTTCGAATCCGGGCTCCCCAGTCTGGTCGAACGTCCGACCGCCTTGCGAACATGTGTTCGCCGATGGCGGCACCGTTCACAAGGGTGGAGCTGGCTCGAGCGATTGAAGAATCCCGCTCCTGGACGGAGACCGTTCGGCGGCTCGGCTACGCCGGAACAACACGAGGACAGTAAGAAAGCACGCCGCCTCTTGGGAGGTCTCGACTGATCACTTCGACCCCGACGCGGCACGCAAGGAAGCGATTGGACCGCGGTTCACGGAGGAGCAGCTGCGAGAGGCGGTTGCCGAATCGCTTTCAGTTGCTGAGGCCTTACGTCGCCTGGGCTACTGCCACACCGGCGGTAACCCCCAGACCTTGAAGAAGTACGTTGGGATTTGGGGGATCTCCACGGATCATTTCGATCCTGAGGCTGGGCGGCGCAGGGCCTTGGAGATCAACGGCCGTTCAGCGATCCCCCTCGAGCAGGTTCTTGTAGAGGGCTCTTCCTACCATCGCGGGCACCTCAAGGAGCGGCTGTTCGAGGCCGGGCTCAAGGACAGACGCTGTGAGCTGTGTGGACAGGGCGACACCTGGAGGGGCAGGCCGATGTCCCTCGTGCTGGATCACATCAATGGCGTCTCAACTGACAACCGCCTTGAGAATCTCAGGCTCGTATGTCCGAATTGCGCTGCGACCCTCGAGACCCATTGTGGGCGGAAGAACACGCTACGCGGGTCGAGAGGAAGTGTGCTCGCTGCGGGACGCCTTTTTCCGTCAAGTATCCGCGGCACCGCTATTGCTCACGACGGTGCGGGACGCGGTGGGATCGCACTCAAACTCCGCGCCGGGGGGCTATGGGTGTTCCTCGCTTCCGCGCGCGGAAGGCGGAACGCCCCCCTCGCGAACAGCTACTGCGGGAGATCAACGAGATCGGATATCTCGCCGTGGGGCGCAAGTACGGCGTCTCGGACACAGCGATCCGCAAATGGGTGCGCCAGTACGAGCGCGAGCGCGCGATCGCCGAGGGTCGAGATCCCGGCGAAGTCGAGATCCCCCGCCGCACGTGGCCCAACCGGCGTCGCGAACAAGACGCTGCGTAGCTGGTCCGCTCCGCAGCCCCCCTTACATCCGGCGTACAAACCGTGACAGGGCGAGCGCTACGCTCTTCCTGTGGAGCGAGTCGCGTGGACCGACGAGCGCTTGGACGACTTCTCGCGGCGCGTCGACGCGCGATTCGATCAGGTCGATCACCGCTTGGACAGGTTGGAAGCACGGTTGGACGACGGACTCGGCGGCATCCGCGCCGAGATCGGCGAGCTCAGGAGCATGTTCGTGCGGATCGGCGGTGGCGTCATCGTCGGGCTGGTCGGCGTGATCGCCGCCGTGATCTCCACCGGCTGAGCGGGACAGCTCGCACCCACGAAGGATGCGCAGTGCCCGCGAGAGGCGACAAACTCGCCTACGATTCCGTAGGTGAGCGGCGCGCCCACCGTTCTCGTCATGGCCGCGGGCGAGGGCACGCGGATGCACTCGTCGCTGCCCAAGGTGCTGCACGCCGTGTGCGGG
>JBOGZH010000208.1:0-4535 GCA_050697095.1 Solirubrobacterales bacterium | reverse complement strand
CAGCCCGCCGCAACCGCCCCAACGCCAACGACCGAGACGACCCCGACCGACTAGTCCCTCTCTATCCACGGCATCATCGAGCGGAGGTCGCGGCCGACGCGCTCGACCTGGTGGTCCCGACCCTCCTCCCGCAGCCGCTGGAAGTTCTCCTGACCGGCGCGGTTCTCGGCGATCCACTCCTTCGCGAACTGCCCCGACTGGATGTCGGCGAGGATCTGCTTCATCGCCTCGCGCGTCTGGGTGCTGATCACCTTGTTGCCGCGGGTCATGTCCCCGTACTCGGCCGTGTTGGAGATCGAGTCGCGCATCCCCGTGATCCCCTTCTCGTACATGAGGTCGACGATCAGCTTCAGCTCGTGCAGGCACTCGAAGTAGGCGAGGCGCGGGTCGTAGCCCGCCTCGACGAGCGTCTCGTACCCGGCCCGCACGAGCTCGGTGACGCCTCCGCACAGCACGGACTGCTCGCCGAACAGGTCGGTCTCGCACTCGTCCTTGAAGCTGGTCTCGATCACGCCCGCGCGGGTCCCGCCGATCCCCTTCGCGTAGGCGAGCACGTTCTCGTGAGCGTTGCCGCTCGCGTCCTGGTGGACGGCCATCAGGCACGGAACGCCGCGACCCTCGAGGAACTGGCGGCGGACCAGGTGCCCCGGGCCCTTCGGCGCGACCATGCCCACGTCGACTCCGGCGGGTGGCTCGATCTCGCCGTAGTGGATCGTGAACCCGTGCGCGAACATGATCAGCTTGCCCTCGGCGATCCCGTCGGCGACCTCAGCACCCCACACGTCGGCCTGGCGCTCGTCGGGCAGCAGGATCATCACAACGTCCCCGCGGCTCGTCGCCTCGGCGACGTCGAGCACCGTCAGTCCCTCCCCCTCGGCCTCGGCGCGGCTCGCGGAGTCCGGGCGCAAGCCGACGACCACGTCGACCCCGGAGTCCTTGAGGTTGAGCGCGTGCGCGTGGCCCTGCGACCCGTAGCCGAGGATCGCGACCGTCTTCCCATCGAGCAGGGAGAGATCCCCGTCGTCGTCGTAGTAGATCTTGTCCCCGGCCGCCATCGGGCGGACGATGCTAGACGACTGAGACAAAGGCCGGCCACGTACTCGGCTACGCCTCCGCCGTGGCCGGGTCAGCGAAGGGCCCGCCGGAGCAGCTTTCCCGAAGCCGTCCGCGGAAGCTCGGGCGCGAACTCGAACCGCTTCGGGACCTTGTGCCCGCTCAGCGACGCCGTGCAGTGGCGGCGCAGGTCCTCGGCGGAGGCCTCCGCCCCGTCATGAAGCACGACCACCGCGGTCACCGCCTCCTGCCACTCGGGATCGGGCCGCGCGACCGCCGCCGCGTCCGCGACCTCGGGGTGGCGGCGCAGGACCTCCTCGACCTCCGAGGGGACGACGTTCTCCCCTCCGGTGACGATCACGTCGTCGAGCCGGTCCTCCACGTACAGGAAGCCCTCCTCGTCGATTCGCCCCAAATCACCGGTGTGCAGCCAGCCGTCCTCGTCCGCGCACCCCGGCGCCACCGTCGGTCCCTGGACGAGGATCTCGCCGTCCTGGATCCGCAGATGGGTGGTGAGGAGGGGGCGCCCCGCCGAGCCGAGCTTGCGCGGGGCCTCCGAGGGCTCGAGCGTCGTCACCTGCGACGCGGCCTCGGTGAGCCCATACGTCTGGACGACGTTGGCCCCCTGTCCCGTGGCCTCCTCGATCACCTCCACCGGGGTCGGGCCACCGCCCAGCAGGATCACCCGCGGCCCCGAGAGGTCGACCTCCGCGTCGAGGAGGCGCGTCAGCATCGTCGGCACGAGCGAGAGGAGCGTCACCCCGTCGCGCGCCAGCGACTCCGCCACCCGGTCGACGTCGAACCCGTCGTGAACCTCCGCGCCGGTCCCGTAGATCACCGAGCGCATCAGGATCGAGAGCCCCCCCACGTGGTGGAGCGGCAGGCAGCAGAGCCATCTGTCCGCCGGGTCGACGCCGTTCTTGAACGCCGAGCCGACCGCGCTCCAGAGATGGTTCCCGTACGTGAGCGCGACCGGGCGGGGCCCACCCGACGTGCCGCTGGTCAGGATCCGGCAGTGGATCGCGTCGAGGTCGTGCTCTCCGAGCAGCGGCAGGTCGGCCTCGGTGGCGGTGAGCTGGCCCGGCTCCGAGCACACCAGCACCGGCTTCGCGCGCTCGATCTCGGCCTCGATCTCGGGCGGCGCGAGGCGGGGGTTGAGCGGGTAGGCGATCGCCTCCAGCTTCATCAGCCCGTGGAGCAGGGCCACGTACTCGATCCCCGCTGGGAGCGTCAGCGCCACCGTCGCCCCCCGCCTCGCCCCGCGCGCCGCCAGCCGCCTCGCGGCCGCGGTGGCCTCGGCCTCCAGCTCCGAGTAGGTCATCTCGAACCCGTCCGCGAGCAGGGCGGGTCGGTCTGGGCAGGTTTCGGCGCGCTGGGAGAGCCAGTTGTCGAGGATCACCGTGCCTGGGCCTTCGGCTGGCTATCGTTGCCCCGCATTGTTACCGGCCGCGCCCCCTCGAGGCGCGCGAAGCGACCCAGCCGATGCCCACACCACACAAGGACGCCCCTCCCGCGGAGGAGCTGTACGCCCCGATCGAGTGGCGGCCCGCCGCGGATTTCGACGACATCCTGTACGAGAAGGCGGAGGCGATCACGAAGATCACGATCAACCGCCCCGAGGTGCGAAACGCGTTCCGGCCCCAGACCCTGAAGGAGCTTCGGGAGGCCTTCGAGCGCGCCCGCGACGACACCGACGTCGCCGCGATCGTGTTCACCGGTGCGGGCGATGAAGCCTTCTGCTCCGGGGGCGACCAGCGGATTCGCGGGGACGACGGCTACATCGGCGACGACGAGGTGGCGCGGAAGGGGATCGGCCGCCTCGACGTCGGGGACCTGCACGTCGCGATCCGCCGCCTCCCCAAGCCCGTCGTGGCGATGGTCGCGGGCTACGCGGTCGGAGGCGGACACATCCTCCATCTCGTCTGCGATCTCACCGTCGCGGCCGACAACGCCCGCTTCGGCCAGACGGGGCCCCGGGTGGGAAGCTTCGACGGCGGCTTCGGGGCGGGGCTCCTGGCCCGGACGGTGGGGCTCAAGCGCGCCAAGGAGGTGTGGTTCCTCGCCCGCCTGTACTCGGCGGAGGAGGCGCTCGGGATGGGGCTCGTGAACGCCGTCGTGCCGCTCGATGCGCTGGAGCGCGAGACCGTCGCCTGGTGTCGGGAGATGGCCGCCCTCTCCCCCCTCTCGCTGCGGCTCCTGAAGGCGAGCTTCAACGCCGCCGAGGACGGGCTGACCGGCGTGCAGCAGCTCGCCCACGACGCGACGCTGCTGTTCTACATGACCGAGGAGGGCCAGGAGGGTCGCAACGCGTACGTCGAGGGCCGCAAGCCCGACTTCTCGAAGTTCCCGAAGAGGCCTTGAGCGGGCTCAGGCTGTGGGTCAAGGCGGCGAGGCCGCGAACGTTGCCGGCTGCGATCGCACCGGTGCTGGTGGGCACGGCGGCGGCCGTCGAGGCGAGCGACGATCTCCGCGTCGGAGCGTTCCTCGCAGCCCTTCTCGGAAGCGTCTTCATCCAGATCGGGACCAACCTCGCGAACGACTACTCGGACGCGAAGCGCGGTGCGGACTCGGTGGACCGCCTCGGGCCGGTCCGGGTCACCGCGTCGGGTCTGGTCGCGCCGCGCCGGGTGCTCGTCGCCACCTGGGTCGCGTTCGGGGTCGCCGTGGCGGCGGGGATCTACCTCGCCGCGGTGGCCGGTCCCGTGATCCTCGCGGTCGGGGTCGCCTCGATCCTCGCCGGGGTGCTGTACACCGGTGGCCCGCGCCCGTACGGCTACGCCGGGCTCGGCGAGGCCTTCGTCTTCCTGTTCTTCGGCCTCGTCGCCGTGAACGGGTCCTACTTCGTCCAGGTGGAGCGACTCGACTGGCTCCCGTTCGCGCTCTCGATCCCGGTCGGCTTCCTCTCGACCGCGATCCTGGTCGTGAACAACGTCCGCGACATCGAAACCGACCGGCGCGCGGGAAAGATGACACTCGCGGTGCGGCTCGGCCGCGAGCGGACCCGCGCCGTGTACGCGAGCCTCGTCGTGGGCGCCTACGTCGGGCTCCCGGCGGCGCTGCTCTTGGCGGGGGGCCCGGCGTGGGGCCTGCTCGCCCTCGCCTCGCTCCCCCTCGCGCTCCGCCCTCTGAGGGCGGTGCGGACGCGGACCGACGGCCCCGCGCTCAACGCGGCCCTGGCCGGGACCGGGGTCCTGCTCGGCGCCTTCAGCCTCCTTCTCACCGCGGGCCTCCTGCTCGCCGACGCGTAGTGGTGCGCTGAATGCGGATCGAGAGCGCCGAGCTCGTCCCCTACACCCTGCCGTTCGAGCAGCCCTACGTGACCGCGCGCGGGACGCTCGAGCGCCGGGAGATGGTCCTGGTTCGCCTCCGCACCGACGCGGGCATCGAGGGGCTCGGTGAGGCGGTGCCGCTCTCCCTGCGCGGCGGGGACGACCGCGCCCGGGTGGAGCGCCGTCTGCGCCGCGCGGCGCGCAGGCTCTCCC
>JBOGZH010000207.1:0-2657 GCA_050697095.1 Solirubrobacterales bacterium | reverse complement strand
CGCGTCGCGCTCCCTGATCCAGATCTCCGAGCCCGGCTCCGCGCCCCAGAGCGTCGTCTGGGGGTCACGGCACTCATAGACGACCGGGACCCCGTCGCCGACGATCTCGCGCACGATCAGCGTCAGGTCGTCGTGGTCGTAGTACATGACGTGCACGAGATCCGGTCGCCACCGGGAGATCACCGCGGCGAGCCGTGAGCGGACTTCGGCGACCCCCGCGTCGCGGATCCAGCCGACCGGCGCACCCCGCAGGCCCTCGCGGATGCCGTCCTCCGCGGCGCCATCTCCCCCCTCGCCGGACCACGCGACGCGTAGGTCGAAGTGCTCCTCGAGCGCCTTCAGGTAGTTGATGTGGACCCACTTGAAGCGCGCCACAACTGCCAGCAGCCTCGGGCGATCGGCGCTCATGGAGCGGAAGTACATCAACCTGACGTGGAGTTTGGGCGCGCTATCGTCCGGCCGTGGCCGTGGAAGAGTCCGCCGGAGTCGTGGTCGCGGGGCGGCCCCAGAGAATCGTCGAGCCCGCCGTTCACGTCCGGGGAGTCTCGAAGGCCTTCGTCCTGCCCCGCCACCGGGCCTGGACGCTGAAGGAGCGCCTCCGCCACCCGGTCGCCAGCCTCGGCCGCGATCGGTTCGAGGCGCTGCGCGACGTCTCGTTCGAGGTTGCGCCCGGTGAGTTCTTTGCGGTGATCGGGCGCAACGGAAGCGGCAAGAGCACGCTGCTTCGCTGTATCGCGGGCATCTACGAGCTCGATGGAGGCGAGGTCGGCGTTCGTGGCCGGCTCGCCCCGTTCATAGAGCTGGGAGTGGGCTTCCAACCCCAGCTCGCCGCCGAGGAAAACGTGACCGTGGCGGGGACGCTGATGGGCTTGCGTCCCGCCGAGGCGCGCCGGCGCGTCCCCCGGGTGATCAGCTTCGCAGAGCTGGAGGAATTCGCCGACATGCCGATCGCCAGCTACTCGTCCGGCATGCAGGTGCGCCTGGCGTTCTCGACCTCGTTCCAGGTCGACGCCGAGGTCCTTCTGTTCGACGAGGTCCTCGCCGTCGGCGATGCGCTGTTCCAGCGCAAGTGCAAGGAGGCCTTCGAGCGCCTGATCTCCAGGGGACACACGATCGTCTACGTCTCCCACGGCCTCGACACCGTCAAGAGGTTCGCCGACCGCGTGCTGCTTCTCGATCGCGGGCGGGTGGTCATGCTCGGCGAGCCGGAGCCGGTGATCGAGGAGTACGAGCGGCTGAACCGCGAGCGCGAGAGAAGGCGCCGGATGCGCCTCGCCGAACCCGACGGCTACGCCGAGATCGTGGGTGCCTGGCTGGAGACCGATGAGGGCGCGCCCGTCTCGCAGCTGCGCCAGGGCGAGCACGCCAATTTCCGCTTCGTGGTGCGCCTCCGCCACGACTCGGAGCGTCCGGCGATGGGTTTCGCGCTGCGCGACGGCGAGGGCCGAGTCGTCTTGAGCGAGACCGACCGCTGGCGGGCACGCCGCCGCGGCCCGGCCCGGGCCGGGGAGCTGCTCACGTTCACCGCCCCGTTCCCGAGCCGCCTGGAGCCCGGCGCCTACAAGGTGGCGCCGCTGCTCGTGCCGCCCGACGACGAGGGGCTCATCGAGGTGCCCGAGAGCGAGCTTCGCGTCACGGTGGAACCGGCGGCGGACGGCGAGGAGAGCGAGGAGCTTCAGCGCCTCACCGCGGGGGAGGGAGAAGAGGCGGGATGGCGGGGCTTGCGCCGCTTCGCCGACGTCACCTTGACGCTGGCGCGCACCGATTTCAAGCTGCGCTACCTCGACTCCGCGGTAGGGTATGTCTGGGCGCTGGCGCAACCCCTGCTGATGTTCGCCGTGCTGTACACGATCTGGACGAAGGTAATCCAGATTGGGTCCGACACTCCTAACTACGGGTTGAACCTCCTGCTCGGGATCGCGCTGTTCACCTTCTTCACCGAGGCGACGGGCCACGCCCTCCCCTGCCTGGTGAGCAAGGGCGGGATGCTGCGAAAGATCCCGTTTCCCCCGATCGCGCTGCCGCTCGCCAGCGTCCTGAACAGCTCCTTCGTCTATGCGCTGAGCCTCGTGATCGTCTTCGGCTTCATCCTCGCCAGCGGGATATCGCCCAGTCCTGCCTGGCTCGAGCTGGTTCCGCTGTTGCTCTTGCTGTTTGTCTTCACCGCCGGCGTCTGCATGTTGCTGTCGTTGCTCTACGTGCCGGTTCGAGACGTGCAGCAGATCTGGCTCGTCCTCGTCCGCCTGCTGTTCTTCATGACGCCGGTCTTCTATCCGATCGAGCTTGCCCCCGAGGGGCTGCAGCGCATCCTGATGCTGAACCCGCTGGCCGTGGTGATCGTGGAGGCTCGGCACGCCCTGATCGATCCCTCGGCGTCGACCGCGGCCGCCGCAGCCGGCGGCGGGGGGTGGCTTGCGATCACGCTCGCCCTCTCCGCTGCTCTGGCCATCGCGGGCGTATGGCTCTATCAGACGCGAGCGCGAAGGCTCGCGGAGCGAGTCTAGTGCCCCGTCCACCAATGAATGCCCCGTTCTGGCGGCTGCGAGTCTGCGCCTGGCTGCGTCCTCAGTCGCCGAAATGGCGCTGCCATTCCGGCTCCCTGCGTCCTTGCCATGCTTGACTCTCGCTCGCCAGAAGCGGGCCACCATTGTCGGACG
>JBOGZH010000206.1:0-16663 GCA_050697095.1 Solirubrobacterales bacterium | reverse complement strand
AATGGTGGCCCGCTTCTGGCGAGCGAGAGTCAAGCATGGCAAGGACGCAGGGAGTCGGAATGGCAGCGCCATTGCGGCGACCGAGGACGCAGCCAGGCGCAGACTCGCAGCCGCCAGAACGGGGCATCCATTGGTGGACGGGGCACTAGCTCTCCTCCTCGACCTCGGACTTCGAGCGGGGTTTCCGGGCGAACATGCCCAGCATCCGGTCGGTGACCATGAACCCGCCGACGATGTTGATCGTCCCGAAGGCGATCGCGATCTCGCCGATCACGTACTCGAGCCCGTCGTCGGCGAGCCCGATCACGATCAGCCCGCCGAGCATCACGATCCCGTGGATCGCGTTCGTCTGCGACATCAGCGGCGTGTGCAGCGTGGTCGGCACCTTCGAGATCACCTCGAAGCCGACGAACGCGGCGAGGACGAAGATCGTGAGCTCGGTGATCAGGTCCATTTCAGTCGCCCGCGCCTGCGGCCTCGCGGGCGCGCTCGTTGACGATCTCGCCCTCGTGTGTGATGCAGGCGCCGGCGACGATCTCGTCATCGAAGTCGAGCTTCAGGCCCCCGTCCTCGCCGATCAGGAGGTCGAGGAGGCTCTCGACGTTCTTCGCGTAGAGCTGCGAGGCGTGGGTCGCCATCTCGCTCGGGAGGTCGGTCGGGGCGATCACCTTGACGCCGTTCTCGACCACCGTCCGCCCCGCCTCGGTCAGCTCGCAGTTCCCGCCGGAGTCGCCGGCGAGGTCGACGATCACCGACCCGGGCGACATCCCGCGCACCGCGCCGGCGGTGATCAGCAGCGGCGCGGGCCGCCCCGGGATCTGGGCCGTGGTGATGATCACGTCCTGGCGGGGCGCGTTCTCGGCCAGCGCCTCGCGGACCTTCTCGTTCTCCTCCTCGGTCAGCGGTCGCGCGTAGCCGCCCTCGGCCTCCGCGTCGGGGATGAAGTCGAGCTCCAGCGGGCGCCCGCCGAGGCTCGCGATCTGCTCCCACGCCGCACGCCGGATGTCGAACCCGGTCACCACCGCTCCGAGCCGCTTCGCGGTGGCGATCGCCTGAAGCCCCGCGACGCCCGCGCCCAGCACCAGCACGCGCGCCGGCGCGACCGTCCCGGCGGCCGTGGTCAACATCGGGAAGAAGCGCCCCGCCTCGCGCGCCGCGAGCAACGCCGCCGCGTAGCCGGCGACGTTGGCCTGCGAGGACAGCGCGTCCATCGCCTGGGCCCTGGTGATGCGTGGGATCGACTCCATCGCGAAGCTCGTCACCCCGGCCTGCGCCAGCGCCAGGTTGCCGTCCGGCGAGGTGAGCGGCGCGAGGTGCCCGATCAGGACCTGGCCCTCCTTCAGCCGGCGGACCTCGTCGGAGCTCGGGGACGCCACCTTGGCCACGACGTCGGCGCCCCAGGCGTCGCCGGCGGAGCCGACCCTCGCGCCCGCCTCCTCGTACTCGGCGTCCGGATGGCCCGAGCCCTCACCGGCGCCGGCCTCGACCGCGACCTCCAGCTCTCTCTCCGTCAGGCTGCGAACCACATCCGGGATCAGCGCCACGCGGCGCTCACCCTCGGCGGACTCCTTCGGAACGCCGACCTTCATCGAGGACTACCGGGCTACGCCGCCGTCGCCACCCCGGCGAGGGCGGCCAGGCGCTCGACCGTGTGCCTGCGCTCGCCGGCGTCGAGGTGGATCGGCGAAACGATCAGGCGATCGGCGCCGGCGTCCGCGTAGCGCTCCACGCGCTCGGCGACCTCCTTGTCGCTTCCGACGAGCGAGGTCTCGTCGACGAGCGCGTCGGGGATCGCCGCATAGGCCTCGTCGCGCTTACCGTCCAGATAGAGGGACTGGACCTGCTTGGCCTCGTCGGCGAACCCGATCCGGGAGGCGAGGTCGACGTAGAAGTTCGTCTTGCGAGAGCCCATCCCGCCGAGGTAGAGCAGCAGGCCCGCCTTGACGACGTTGCGCGCCGTCTCCAGGTCGCCGTCGATCGCGACCTGGAGCGTGGGCGAGATCTCCAGGTCCTCGCGGCTGCGGCCGCCCTTCGCGAGCCCGGCCTCGACGTGCTCGGCCCAGGTCTGCTTGAACGCGTCGGGGCTGGAGAAGATCGGGATCCAACCGTCGGCGATCTCGGCCGCCAGCTCGACCGACTTGCGCCCGATCGCCCCGAGGAAGATCGGGATCCTCTCGCGCACCGGGTGGATGTTGAGCTTCAGCGCCTTTCCCTCCCCCTCGGGGAGCGGCAGCGTGAAGTGCTTTCCCTCGTAGGTGAGCCGGTCCTGTCGGGCGACGATCTCGCGCACGATCTCCACGTACTCACGCGTCCGCCCCCATGGCTTCGCGTACGGAACGCCGTACCAGCCCTCCGAGACCTGGGGGCCCGAGGGCCCGAAGCCGAAGATGAAGCGCCCGCCCGACAAGGCGTCGATCGTGCACCCCGCCATCGCCGCCGCGGCGGGCGCCCGCGCCGGGACCTGCATGATCGCGGCGCCGAGCTTGATCGTCTCGGTCTGGGGCACGAGCCACGCGAGCACGCTGACGACGTCGGAGCCGTAGGACTCGGCGGCCCACACCGAGTCGAACCCGGCGCGCTCTGCCGTCTGCACGAACTCGACGGCCTCCTCGCCCTGGGGGCCGATTCCCCAGTAGCCAAGGTTGAGACCCAGCTTCAGCGGCATCGCGCCGGAACCCTACCTGCCTTCACATGCGCGTGGTCGCGCTGCGGTATAGATGGACGCGGTGAACGAGCGCCCACATCCTCAGGGCCTGTCCAGCGCCGAGGCGGCCAAGCGCCTCGCCCGCCTGGGGCCCCGTGAGCAGACGAGCAGCCGCTCGGTGGCGAGCATCGTCGCCGGGAACGTCCTCACCCTGTTCAACGCGATCATCGCGGCGTTCTTCGTGCTCATCCTGTCGCTGGGGCTGTTCGCCGACGCCCTCTTCGGGCTGATCGCGATCATCAACAGCGCGATCGGGATCCGCCAGGAGCTGAAGGCGAAGCAGACCCTGGACCAGCTCGCCGTGCTCGTCGCGCCGAGGGCGAAGGTCGTTCGGGACGGCGAGATCCGCGAGCTGCGCGCCGACGAGGTGGTCCAGGAGGACATCGTCCGGATCGAGCCCGGCGACCAGCTCGTCGCCGACGGCGTCCTGGTCTCATCGCGCGGGCTGACCGTCGACGAGTCGATGCTGACCGGGGAGTCCGACGGGGTGCGAAAGCGCGACGGGGACCGCGTCCTGTCGGGCGCCTTCTCCCTCAACGGCTCGGGCTACTACGAGGTCGACGCGGTCCGCGAGCAGAGTCACGCCGAGCGGATCGCGGGCGAGGCGCGCGCCTTCCGTCACCCTCCCTCCCCGCTCCAGCTCGAGGTGAACCGGATCCTGGGCGCAACCACGATCCTGATGGTCCCGCTCGCGCTCCTGCTCCTGATCGCGCTCGCGCTGCGCAGCGTCGCGTTCGAGGAGGCCGCGCAAACCTCGACCGCCGGCCTCATCACCCTGATCCCCGAGGGCCTCGTGCTGCTGATGAGTGTCACCCTCGCTGTGGCCGCGATACGCCTGGCGCGGATGAACACGCTCGTCCAGCAGATGGCAGCGACCGAGTCGCTCGCGGCGGTCGACACGGTCTGCATCGACAAGACCGGGACGCTCACCGACGGCTCGCTCGAGCTTGTATCCGTCGAGGTCGCCGACGGATCGGAGCCGGCGGTCGCGCACCGTGCGCTGGCGAGCTTCGCCGCGAGCGCCGGGGAGCGCAACCGCACCCTGCAGGCGATCGCCGACAGCTATCCGGGAGCGCCGGAGAGGGTCGAGGCCGAGATTCCCTTCTCCTCGGACTGGAAGTGGAGCGGGCTGACCCTGAACGGTCGCGGGGCCGCGAGGCGCAGCTACGTGCTCGGCGCCCCTGACGTCCTCAGCGAGGCCGGAGCGCTCCAGCTCCCCCCGGGTCTGGAGCGAGCGCTCGAGGAGCAGACCGCCGCGGGACGGCGCGTGGTGGCGTTCGGCGAGGCGCCCGGAACGCTCCCGGCGGATCCGGCGACCCAGCCGCCGCCGCGGCTCGAGGCCCGTGCGCTCGTCGTCCTCGAGGAGACCCTGCGCGCCGACGCCGCCGAGACGATCGAGTTCATGCGCATCCAGCAGGTCGACCTGAAGCTGATCTCGGGCGACGCTCGCCAGACGGTGACGTCCGTCGCCCGCGCGGTCGGCGTTCCACCCGACGCCCGGGTAATCGAAGGGCCGGAGCTTCCCGACACGCGCACCGAGCTCGCCGAAGCCGCGGAGGCGCACACGATCTTCTGCCGCATCAAGCCCGAGCAGAAGAAGGCGCTGGTGGCGGCGCTGTCCGAGAGGGGACGGTTCACGGCGATGATCGGCGACGGGGTCAACGACGTCCCGGCGCTGAAGCAGGCCAGCCTCGCGGTTGGGATGGGCTCGGGGAGCCAGGTGACGAAGGGGATCGCCGACATCGTGCTGCTGCGCGACCAGTTCTCGATGCTCCCCCGGGCGGTCGCCGAGGGACGACGGATCGCGCGCAACATCCATCGCCTCGGGCGCCTGTACACGACGAAGACGATCTACGCCGCGTTCCTGATCCTCACCGCCGCGATCTTCGGCTTCGCTTTCCCCTTCCTCCCCCGCCAGCTGACGATCGCCGCCGCGCTGACGATCGGGATCCCCTCCTTCGTCCTCGCGCTCGCCCCCAGTGAGGGGCCGCTGTACCGGGGACGGCTGCTGCGGGCGCTGGCCGCGTTCTCGGTCCCGGCAGGGCTCGCGATCGGCGTCGGGTCGCTGCTTTCCTTCTTCCTCGTCGACACCGTGTTCGGCGGCACCCTCGAGGAGGGACGGACCGCGGCCACCACGACCCTGATCATCCTCGGCCTCGGCTTCATCCTCCTGCTCGAGCGCGGGCCGGGTCGCGAGCACATCGCGATCCAGAGCTACATGCTCGCGATGGTCGCGGGGCTCGGCGCCCTGTTCGCGCTCGCCCTCGCCGCGGAGCCGGTGCGCGACTTCTTCGACCTCGTGATCCTGAGCGCCGGGCAGTGGTTCCTGGCGATGCTCTCGGCGGCAGCGGGGCTCGTGCTCGCTAGCGTGGTCTGGCGCCTGCCGGCGATCCAGCGCCTCGAGGAGCCGGAGGAGCCGGACGGGCCGCCCCCCGAGCACCAGGGTGCGCCGGCGCCCACCCACACGCCGATGACCGAGGAGCAGCCGGCGCCGAGCGGCGGGCGGGGGAGCTGAACCCATGACGGGGGATCGTGACCGCCCCGGGAGCCCGCTCCGTCGCACGAAGATCGTCGCGACGATCGGGCCGGCGTCCCGGGAGCCCGGCGTGCTGCGAGAGCTGATCGAGGCCGGCGCGGACGTCCTCAGACTCAACTTCTCCCACGGAACCCGCGAGGAGCACGCGGAGAACGTGCGCCGCATCCGCCAGGCGTCGGAGCGCGTCGGGCAGGAGGTCGGGATCCTCAGCGATCTCCCCGGCCCGAAGCTCCGCATCGACGAGGTCGAGGGCGGCGTGGTCACCGTCCACTCGGGCAGCGAGCTCACCCTGACCACCGAGGAGCGGCTCGGCGACGCCGGTCATCTCTCGGTCTCCTGGGAAGGCCTTCCGCAGGCGGTGAAGCCCGGCGAGCCGATCTACCTCGCGGACGGCAGAGTGCGGATGCGGGTGCTGGAATCGTCGCCGTCCGAGGTCCGCTCCGAAGTCGAGGCTGGCGGCAGCGTGTCATCACACCAGGGGATCAACCTGCCGGAGTCGCACGTCGCGCTTCCCGCGGCCGGCGAGGAGGACCTGAGCTGGGTGGATTTCACATGCGAAACCGGAATCGACCTGCTCGCGGTGTCCTTCGTCCGCTCGCGCGCGGACCTGAGGCCCGTCGAGGAGAGGCTGCGCGAGCGAAACGTCGACATCCCCCTGATCGCGAAGATCGAGAAGCCCCAGGCGGCCGAGAACGCCGAGGAGATCATGGAAGCCTGCCTCAGCGGGATCATGGTCGCCCGTGGTGACCTCGGGATCGAGGTCCCGATCGCGCAGGTGCCGGTGCTCCAGAAGCGCCTCATCGCGCTGGCTGGGCAACGCTCGAAGCCGGTGATCACGGCGACGCAGATGCTCGCCTCGATGGTGACGTCTCCGCGTCCCACCCGGGCTGAGGTCACCGACGTGGCGAACGCGATCTTCGACGGAACGGACGCCGTGATGCTGTCCGAGGAGACCGCGGTCGGCGAACACCCGGTCGAAGCGGTGCGGGTGATGGACAGGATCGCGTACGAGACCGAGCCCGAGCTGCCCTACGGCGACTGGGTGTTCAACCGCGTCTCCACGGACCGGGACGACGTCGCCGGATCGGTCGCCCGCGCGGCTGTGGGCTCGACCTACACCCTGGGGCTCGCCGCGCTCGTCGTCCCCACGAACAGCGGTCGCACGGCGCGCCTCGTATCGGCGCATCGACCGCGGGTCCCGGTGCTCGCGGTGTCGCCCCGCGCCGAGACGGTGCGGCGCCTCAACCTGTTGTTCGGGGTCCGCTGCGTGCAGAGCCCCACCCGCGAGGACTTCCGCGAGCTGCTCGCCGACTGCGCGCGGCTCGCGCGCGAGCACGCTGTCGCCGAGTCGGGCGAGTTGATCGGGGTCACCGCCGGGCTCCCGGACCAGAAGCTCGGCACGAACCTGTTCGAGGTGCACCGAGTCCCTTAGCCCACGTCGGGCGCGAGCACGAACTGCGTGATCAGGAGGTTCGCGACGAGCCGCTCCTCGTCCTTCGTCACCCGGACCTCGACCACGTGGGTGGAGCGGCCGACGTGGAGGTGCTCGGCCGTGGCGATCAGCTCATCGCCAGGACCGGCCGCGCCGAACACGTTCAGCTTCATCTCGACGGTGGTGAAGTCGTGGCCCGGGGGCAGGTGGCGAAAGGTCTGCCAGGCGCCGACCGAGTCGGCGAGCGCGACCCAGGCGCCGCCGTGAACGAGGCCGCCCGGATGCAGGTGGCGTCGGTCCACGACCATCCGACCGACGAACCGCTCGTCGGTGGCCTCCACAGGCTCCACCCCGAGGTCGCCGGGGAAGCTGTCCCGGATTCGCTCCCCCACGGAGTCCGCGGTCACGAGTGGATTCGGCTCGGACACGACGGCGCAGTATTTCAGCCGCTCAACCCTTGGACGTCGGGAGGCCGAAGTCCCCGAACGGCTCGTCGCGCTCCCGGACGGCCTGCTTGAAGCCGGCCTCCGCGGCGCGGCGCTGGAACGCGTAGCCCTCCGGCGTGTGGCGTGCGATCCCGTCGAACACGGTCCCGAGCAGCTGTGTGGTCTGCAGGCCCTGCGCGTCGATCGTCGAGTTGACGAGCAGCTTCATCATCACCAGCTGGTTGACGGGAAGCCGCGCGACGCGCGCCAGCAGCGCGTCGAAGCGCTCGTCGAGCCGCTCCGCGGGCGCCACCTCGGTCGCCAGTCCCCACTCCGCGGCCTCGGCGCCGGAGAGGCAGTCGCCGGTGAACAGCAGCCGCTTCGCCTTCTCCGGTCCGATCCGGTGCGCCCACACCGCGGTGGTCGGCACGCCCCAAACCCGGGCCGGCGGGTAGCCGATCTTCGCGTCGTCGGCGATCACGAGCAGGTCGGAGCACAGCGCCATGTCGGTGCCGCCCGCGACGCAGAACCCGTGCACCTTGCAGAGCACCGGCTTGTCGGAGTGGAACAGGCTCATGAACCCGCGCACGTTGCGGCTCATCATCTGGAAGTCGACGACCGGGTCCCATACCCCGTCCGGGTCGTGGTTGGCGGCCTGGACCGCGGGATCGACCGGCGATCCCTCGGGGGCCTGGTCGACGCCGAACCCCTCCGACATCCGCTCCGCCGACGCGACGAGGTCGTAGCCGCCGCAGAATCCCGAGCCGTTGCCGGCGAGCGCGATCGCGTGCACCTCGGGGTCGAGGTTGGCGCGCTCCACGCACGCGGCGAGCTCCCGCGGCATCTCCAGCGTGATCCCGTTCCCGCGCTCGGGCCGGTCCAGCGTGATCCGAGCGACGCGCCCGTCGCGCTCGTAGGTCATCGTCGTCGGCTCGTCGGCGATCAGCCCGTCTCCCTCACGCTGGGCTTCGCGTCGCGGCTGAGGCGGTTCAGCTTCCGCGATGCCTCCAACAGGTCGCCCTCGTCGTAGAAGTCGACCGCCAGGAGGTTGGGCAGCAGGCCGCGTTGCCGCTTGCACTCCCGCGCCCGCTTGAGCAGGAAATCGTACGCGTTCACCTGCCCCCCGAGCTTCGGCGAGCGGGGCAGCTTCTCGACCCAGTGGTTGAACTGCAGGAGCGGGCCGTCCGTGCCGCCGCGGTTCGGCTCGCAGCTCTCGGGGGCACGGAGCTCCTCCGCGGAGCGGAACGTGTAGGGCGTCTCCTGCATCAGCTCGAAGCCCTCGTGGTACCACGGAATCGAGCCGCCGCCGTTGTCGTTCTCCGCCATCACGAGGATGCGCTTGTCCGACTCGATCAGCTCGCGCAGGGTCGGGAACGGCGTGTCGCGCTCGTGGACGTACGCGTACCGGACCAGGCCGCTTTCCTTGAACGCCGCCTCGACGTCCTCGGGATCGATGTAGTCCTCGATCACCATGATCAGGAACTCGTCGGGATGGGTGTCGAGGAACTCCCGCGCGTCGGTCAACGTCTGGGTCAGGGGTATCGCGCCCAGCTCGCACACGATGTGGCAGAAGTAGGTGCCCCGCTCGCCCTCCTCTCCGCTGTCCGCCACCCGCTCCTGAATGTCCTGCACTCGCTTCACTGCGTCCTTGCCGAACTGCTCGCTGACGGTCTCGTTGACCTTGGTCCTGCCCTGCTCGCGCTTCAGGTCGGTGAGCACGGGGCCGCTGGAGCGCTTGATCCCGTAGTACGCGTCGACCAGCAGCACTCTGATCCCGTTATCGAGCTGATCCTGGATCTTGGTCTCCTGGTTCGGGGTGATGAAGTCGGCGTTCGCCGCCGACATCGCGTTGTGGGCCCCGGGGAATGCGACCTCGTTGAGCGGGCGATCGCACAGCTCCCGGTAGCCGTTGCAGGCCTCGACCGGGCCGCTGGGGCGCTTCACCTCGCCGCCGCCGCCGCTCAGAGCGATGATCGCGATCACGATGCCGGCGACCAGGACGGCGGCGGCGGCGATCGCGGCGCGCGGCCGGATTCGCTCTCGCATCGGCACGCGCCGGCCGCGCTCGGGCGGCGGCGCGATCAGCACCAGCAGCTCGGTCAGCGCCCAGTAGAACCCGTACGCGCCAGCGAGGACCGCGACGATGTTCAGCGCCAGGTTCGGCTCGAGGACGACGAACACGCTCGCGAGCAGCAGGACGATTGCTCGGATTGCCCGTCCCGCCGTCGTCTCAGGGGTACGGAGGACCAGGTCCGCAAGCCTGCGCCCTGGCGCGGCGACATCCCTTTCGCCCGCCGTGGAGGCAGCGGCGGCAAGCGCGATCGCGCCCACCCCGACCCCGAGGAACCAGCCCTGGAGCCCACCCAGGTAGGAGCTCCATACGGCATCGACGGCGTCGTGCACGACGTCGTCGTCGAACCGGGCGAGCAGCAGCGAGCGCCCGACCAGGAGCGCGATCAGCCCAACCGCCGCGGCGATTGCAACGGACCCGGACGCCATGACCAGCGCTCCGCGCCGGTCCGGCGCGACTGCGACCGACCCGGCGAGCATCAGAAGGCCGAGCGCGGGCAGGAAGAGCCCGAGGAAGCGGATGTCCTCCGCCGCGCGCACGGTCCCGATCGCGAAGTCGCTCCTCGTCAGGTCGATCAGGCCCGGCTCGATGTCCTTCGGAATCTGCTTCGCGGTTTGCGGTGAGATCGCCTTCACGGCGTCGATCACGAACGCGCCGGAATCGGCGAGGTTGAGGACCAGCTCATCGCGGTCGCGGCTGAACAGCGTCCGGTGGGCCCGCGCGGCGGCGTCGCGGAAGAGATCGCGGAAGGGGCCGCTCTCGATCACACCCTGCGCGGCCGACGACAGGAGCGGCCTCGCGTTGATCAGCTCGTCGGGGCCGTTCGCGATCACCTCGTCGGTGATCGGGTTGGCGACCGCGAGGCCGACGCGCTCGTCCCCCAGCGAGTCGCTCGCGTGGCGGGAGAACGCGTCGGCCTCGAAGATCTCCTGGCGCGCGTACAGCATGATCCCGCCGATCAGGGCCAGCGCCGCACCCGTGACGGCGAGGACGATCGAAGCGACCCGCCTCGTACGGGCGTGGCGTGGAGCTCCCCCCTGCATGGCGAGAGCGTAGCCTGAGCCGGTGCCGGAAGCCGAGACGATCGATGTGGCGGGGCGCGAGGTGAAGCTGTCGAACCCGGGCAAGGTCTTCTTCCCGAAGCCCGGGCACACGAAGCTCGACCTGTGCCGCTACTACCTCGAGGTCGCCGACGCGGCGGTCAACCACCTGCGCGAGCGTCCCACGACGATGAAGCGCTACGTCGACGGGGCGGACGGCGAGCCGTTCTTCCAGAAGCGGGTGCCGAAGGGCGCGCCGGATTGGCTCCAGACCGCGACGGTCAAGTTCCCCAGCGGGCGGAGCGCGCGCGAGCTGGTCGCCAACGACGCGGCCCACCTGGCGTGGGCGGTCAACCTCGGGGTGATCGACTTCAACCCATGGCCGGCGCGACGTGCCGACCTCGACCACCCGGACGAACTCCGCGTCGACCTCGATCCAACCCCGCGCGTGAGGTGGAACACCGTGCGCAAGGTGGCGCTCGTGGTGCGCGAGGTGCTGGAGGACCACGGCCTGACCGGATTCCCCAAGACCTCCGGCTCGCGCGGCATCCACGTCAACGTCCGGGTCGTCCCCGACCAGACGTTCACCGAGGTCCGGCGGGCCGCGCTCGCCCTCGCGCGCGAGGTCGAGCGCCGCGTCCCGAAGCTCGCGACCAGCAAGTGGTGGAAGGAGGAGCGCCACGGCGTGTTCGTCGACTACAACCAGAACGCGCGCGACCGCACGGTCGCGTCGGCGTACTCGGTCCGCCCAACCCCCGACGCGCGCGTCTCGTGCCCGCTCGAGTGGGACGAGGTCCCCGACGTCGATCCGAGGGAGCTGCGCCTCGACACCGTCGCCGCCAGGCTCGCGAAGCGCGGCGACCCCTCGGGGGACATCGACTCGCACGAGGGCTCGCTCGACGGCCTGCTCGAGCTCGCCGCCCGTGACGAGACCGAGGGCCTAGGCGACGCCCCGTGGCCCCCGCACTTCCGAAAGCAGCGCGGCGAGCCGAAGCGAGTGCAGCCGAGCCGCGCCCGTAAGCAGCGATGACCGCGCCCCTGCTCGCCGTCGACGCCCCCTCGCTGCTGTTCCGCGCCTTCTACGCGCTCCCGAAGTCGATCAAGCGCGGCGACGGATCGTCCGTGAACGCGCTCCTCGGGACGACGAACCTGATCCTGCGCGAGGTCGAGCGCCACGCGCCGCGGGCGGTCGTGCTCTGCTTCGGCCCCGACGCCGCCGACTATCGGGTCGAGCTGTTCTCCGGCTACCACGCCGATCGCCCCGACGTGCCCACGGAGCTCGCTCCCCAGTTCGACGACGCCCCCGCCTTCTTCGGCGCCTTCGGGTGGGAGGTCGCGATCAGCGACTCGCTCGAGGCCGACGATCTGCTCGGGAGCTACGCGCGCGTCGAGGACGCGGCCGGCGGGCGCGCCCTCGTGATGACAGGCGACCGCGACATGTTCCAGTGCGCGACCGAGCGGGTGGAGGTGCTCTACGTGCGCACGGGCGTGAGGGGTGCGGAGGAGGTCGGCCCCGCGGAGGTGGAGCGTCGCTACGGGGTGCCGCCCGCGCTCGTCCCCGACTTCATCGCGCTGCGGGGGGACCCCTCGGATGGGATCCCCGGGGCGAAGGGGGTGGGCGAGAAGACCGCCGCGGAGCTGCTGCAGAAGCACCGCTCGCTCGACGCGGTGCTCGAGAACGCGATCGCGATCACGCGGCCCCGGCTACGCACCGCGCTTGTCGAGTCCCGCGACGAGCTGCTCACCTACCGCGAGATTGCGACGCTTCGCGATGCGAAGGTGAAGCGACCGCCCGACCGGCCGACCGACCGCGCCGCGGCCGCGCGCGTGGCCCGGGAGCGGGGCATGAACCGGCTGGCCGAGCGGCTCGAGGGCGACTGAGCCGCGCCTACACGAGCTGCTCGATCGAGCAACTCTTCGGGTCCTTGTCCACGCGCCAGCGCTCGATCTTCGCGCCGTGGCGGATCCTGCCCGCGCTTACGTGGTCGAAGCTGACCTCGACCACGAGCTCGGGGCGCAGCGTCACCCACTCGAGATCGCGGCCGGCGCTCCACCGGCTGGGATCGGCGGAGCCGCGCTCCCCGGTCTCGTAGGGCTCGAGCTGCTTGCGCAGCTCGCGCTTCTCCTTCGCCTTGAAGCCCGAGGTGTGACCGATCACGTGCAGCTCGCCCCGCTTGTCGTACAGGCCCAGCATCAGCGAGCCCACCGTCCCCTTCTCCTTCCCCGGGCGCCAGCCGGCGACGACGCAGTCGATCGTCCGCACCCGCTTCACCTTCACCATCCCCTTACGCTCTCCGGGCTTGTAGATCGCGTCGAGCTCCTTCGCGATCACCCCCTCCCCGCCCTTGAGCCACGGCTGGGCCTTCTTGGCGGACTCCGTCAGCGGGGTCAGCTCGACAGATCCCTTCCCCTCCCCGATCAGCTCCTTCAGGGCCGCGCGCCGCTCGCTGAACGGCTTCGCCAGCAGCTTGCCGCGGTCACGGGCCAGGAGGTCGAAGGCGCGGAAGAGCGCCGGCGTCTGCTCCGCCAGCATCCTCACCCGTGACTCCGCCGGATGGAGGCGCGCCTGGAGCGCGTCGAACTCCTCGCGCCCGTCGGCGTCGAGGATCACCAGCTCGCCGTCGAGGACGTAACGCCCCTTCGGGAACTCGAGCTCGGGGAAGTAGCGGCTCAGCGGCCTCCCGTTCCGGGACTGCAGGAACACCTCCTCGCCGTCGACGAACGCGAGCGCCCGAAAGCCGTCGTACTTGGGCTCGTAGGCCCACTCCTCGCCCTCCGGAAGCTGCTTGCGCGAGAGGGCGAGCTGGGGTTTGACCGGGGGCTTGAGAGGGAGCGCCATCGCTCGCGATCCTAGACTGGCCGGATGCCGAGCGCAGACGGCCCCGGAGCGAACCCGCCACGCGAGTGCGATATCGCCGTGGTCGGGGCGGGGATCCTGGGGCTCGCCGTGACCCGCGAGCTCGCGCTGCGCCATCCCGGTGGGGCCGTCACGGTGCTCGAGCGCGAGCCGCGGATCGCGTTCCACCAGACGGGTCACTCGAGCGGGGTGATCCACGCGGGGATCTACTACCGGCCGGGCTCGCTGAAGGCCGAGCTGTGCGTCGCCGGCGCCCGAGCGCTGTACCAGTACTGCGCCGAGCGCGGGATCCGCGCCGAGCGCTCCGGCAAGGTGATCGTCGCCACCGAGGAGCGCGAGCTGGCCGGCCTCGAGGAGCTGGAGCGGCGCGGAAGCGCCAACGGCGTCCCGGGCCTGCGCCGCATAGGCCCCGACGAGCTGCGCGAGATCGAGCCGCACGCGCGCGGGATCGCCGCCCTGCACTCCCCCGCGACCGGCGTCGTCGACTTCTCCGAGGTTGCGCGGGCGCTCGCCGCCGACTTCGCCGCCGGCGGAGGAACGGTCTCGACCGGTTGCCGCGTGCACGCGACCTCCGCCGCCGGCGGGCGGATCACGATCTCCCACGCGGGGGGCAAGACCAGCGCCCACGCCGCCGTCCTCTGCGCGGGGGCGTGGTCCGACCGGCTCGCGGTCGCGGCCGGGGCGTCGCCCGACCCCCGGATCGTCCCCTTCCGCGGCGCATACCTGCGGCTGCGCCCCGAGCGGCGCGAGCTGGTCAGGACCAGCATCTATCCCGTCCCCGACCCCGAGCTCCCGTTCCTCGGCATGCACTTCACCCGCGATCTGGAGGGCGACGTGCAGCTCGGACCCTCGGCGTTGATGGTCGGCGCCCGGGACGCGTACCGGCTGGGCCGGGTCCGTCCGCGCGACCTTGCCGACACCCTCGCTTGGCCCGGCACGTGGCGTCTCGCCCGGCGCCACTGGCGCACCGGGCTGGACGAGCTACGCCACGGGATCAGCCGCCGCTCGTTCGTCTCCGAGCTTCGCCGCTTCGTCCCCGAGCTCACCCGCGCCGACGTCGTTGCGGGCCACTCCGGGGTCCGCGCGCAGGCGGTGGGACGCGACGGCTCCCTGATCGACGACTTCGTCGTCTCCCGTACGGAGCGCGCGCTCCACGTCCGCAACGCCCCCTCTCCGGCGGCGACCTCCGCGCTCGCCCTCGCGGGGCGGATCGCCGACATGCTGGAGGAGGATCCGGGGCTGGCGTAGGACGGTCGCTTCCGATCGGCCCCTCGGCCGCGCTGGGGGCGCGATCGTGGAGGGGGCTGGGTAAGGGGGGCCGGCGGGTCGATAACGCCACAGTCGCCGGCGATCTGGGCGCCCGTGTGGCATTGACGTCGATATACGAGGTCAGCGCCACACGGACCGTCAAATCGCTGCTCCGTGTGGTGTTACCGACCTCGCCGGGGGAGTCTCACCGCCGATCCCCCCTACCCAGCCTCTGTTCATCCTTCGGCAACGAAATCGGGGGGCAACCCCTACGGGAGCTTCGCCGGCTCGGGCTCGATCCCGCCACCGCGGCCGGCCACCTCGACCGTCCTCTCGTAGGAGGCCCGCAAGCTGCCGGAGTCACCCTCGCCCTCCTCGAGCGCCGGCCCGACGGGGAGCACGGTGTAGTCGGGGTGCTGGACCCAGGTCGGGACGTAGCGGATCCTCTCGACGCGGGCGCCGTCGCCATCCACGACGACGTCGAGCAGCCCGATCAGCCCGTCCTGGCTCTCGGCTGCGAGGGCGGCGTCGGGGCCCTGGTTCGAGACCAGGTTGCCCTCGCTGAACACGACGTACTTCCCGCCCACCCGGTCGATCGCCTGGACGACGTGCGGCCCCTGTCCGACGACGGCGGTGATCTCGGGGGCGTCGACGAGCCGCTTGACGAATGCGCGCTGCTTCGAGCTCGGCTCGCCGACGTACTCCGGAGTCATGTCGATCCCCCAGTGCATGTTGACGAGCACCGCGTCGGCGCCGCGCTTGCGCGCCGCGCGGGCGTCCTCGAGGACTCGCTCGGGATTCTCGGCCACGTTCACCGACCACGGCTCGGGGGGCGGGATGCCATTCGTGTCCGTCGTGTACGCGAGGTAGGCGAGCCGCACTCCCTTCACGCCGAGGATCAGGGGCTTGCGAGAGGCCTTCCCGGAGGAGTACGAGCCGGTGTGCGCCACCCCTGCCCGATCGAGTGCTTCGATCGTCGCGTCCACTCCCTCCTGGCCCCCGTCCAGCGTGTGGTTGGAGGCCGTGCCGCACGCCTCCCAGCCGGTCTGCGCGATCGCCTTCGCGAGCTCCGGTGGCGTGTTGAAGATCGGGAAGCCCTGCGGCGGGCCGGGGCTCATCGGCGTCTCGGCATGGCAGATCGCGAGGTCCGCCCCGCTCACGTACTGCCTCACCTGTTCGAACATCGGCGCGAAGTCGTAGCGGTTCCCCCCGCCGAGCGACAGCGCGCGTTCGAAGACGGGCGAGTGAATCAGCAGATCGCCGCTCACCGAGACCGTGAACCGAACCGGTCGCTCCGCGCGCTCGCGCGACAGCACCTCCGCGGGCGTGTCGGGCGGATCCGCGAGCTCGCCGCCTCCGTCGACGATCCCGAGCACCAGCACGCCGAGCACGGCGACCACGATCGCGCCCGCGACCAGTCTGCGCCGCTGGTAGATGGCGGGGGTCTCGCCACCTCGTTGGCGACCCCGTGGGGACCCGGCCATGGCGCCATTGAAGCATTACGCTCGGAGCCTCACGTCCCGAGCACGCGAGTCGAAGGAGGCGAGATGGAAGCCGCAACCGCAGATCAGGCGCCGGCCGTCACGGAGTGCTCCTCGTTCGCCAAGGCGCTGTTCCTCGGCGAGATCCACGAGGGGCTCGTCTTCCCCTGGCCCGAGCCGGACCCATCCGAGCAGGATCGGATCCGCGCCCTGATCGCCTCGGTTCGCGAGCTCGGCGAGTCGATCGACCCGCGCGAGATCGAGGAGAAGCGGTGGATCGGCGATGAGCTCGTGCGGGAGCTCGGCAAGCGCGGGCTGTGCGGCCTGTACGTGCCCGAGAAGTACGGAGGTCAGGGCCTCTCGCAGACCGGCTACGCGAGGGTGTTCGAGACCTTCACCCAGATCGACGCCACGCTCTCGATCGTGATGGGCGTGCACCAGTCGATCGGGTTCAAGGGGATCGCCATGTTCGGCACCGACGAGCAGAAGGAGCGCTTCCTGCCCGATCTCGCAACCGGTCGCAAGCTGGCCGGGTTCGCGCTCACCGAGCCGAACGCCGGCTCCGACGCCTACAACATCGAATCGCGGGCGGTGCTCGAGGCGGACGGCTCGTGGCGCCTCAACGGCGAGAAGCGCTACATCGGCAACGGCGACAAGGGGTCGGTTTTCACCACCTTCGCTCGTTGCGAGATCGATGGGAAGGAGCGCCACATCGCCCTGATCCTCGAAAAGGGGATGAAGGGGTTCGAGGTCGGCGAGCGCTACGACCCGATGGGGCAGCGGGGCAACGACCTGCGTCGCCTCTACTTCAACGACGTGCGGGTGCCGCCCGAGAACGTGCTCGGCGAGCCGGGCGAGGGCTTCCACAT
>JBOGZH010000205.1:0-1790 GCA_050697095.1 Solirubrobacterales bacterium | reverse complement strand
CCTCGAGATCGCGGATCGATACCGGGAGACGCTCGCGGTGGCGAACGGCGAGTACCTGGCGGCGGAGGCGCTCTCCGCCCCGGGCGGGCAGCGCGCCGGCACCGCGTTCGGCTACCAGGGCGAGCCGTCCTGGGTCCTGGTCACGGTCGACCCGTCCGGCCGACTCGCATCCGGCCGCTACGACGTCCAGGTGATCACGGGCGAAGGCAAGCGCGACGGCCTGCGCGCGATTCATATCAGCGGCGACGGGGGCGCCGGCGGGGGGTCGATCCCGATCGACTTCCACGAGGTGACCGAGGTGCGCCTGCTCGGCCCGGGACGCGGAAACGTCCTGCAGGCGAAGTTCAGTGGCGGATAGTGACGACGTCGCCGTCCCGGACCACGTAGTCGCGGCCCTCGGTTCGCAGCAGCGCGCGCTCGCGCGCGGAGGCGTAGCCGCCGGCCTCGACGAGCTCGCGCCACGGGATCACCTCCGCGCGCGCGAAGCCAGCCTGGATGTCCGAGTGAACCTTGCCCGCGGCGTCCCAGGCGGTGCCGCCCCGCGGCAGGCTGCGCGCGCGCGCCTCCGATCCCTGGTGGGCGGTGAAGAAGATGATCAGGCCGAGGAGCTCGTACGCGGCGCCGATCAGGCGCGCGAGGCCCGACTCCGAGATCCCGAGCCCCGCGCGCATCTCAGCCGCCTCGGCGGAGTCCATCTCCGCCAGCTCGGCCTCGATCCGGGCGGGGATCGCGATCGCGCTCGAACCGCTCCGGCCCGCGTGCGCCGAGACGGGATCCGGGACCTCCGTCACGTCCTCGTCGACGTTGGCGACGTAGAGGACCGGCTTCGAGCTCAGGGCCTGGAGCCGGTCCGGCGCGCCGGGGATCGCATCGGGCGCGGGCACGCTCCGCGCCGGCTCGCCTCGCCCGAGCGCCTCGACGATGTCCCGCAGCCATTCGCGCTCCGCGATCGCCCCATCGTCGCCCGAGCCGGCCTGCTTCGCGACCCGGGCGAGCCGGCCCTCGGCCTGCTCGAGGTCCGCGAGCATCAGCTCGGCCTCGACCGTCTCGATGTCCCCCGCCGGGTCGATCTCCCCCTCGGGGTGGGGCACCCCCTCGTCGGAATGGGTCCGGACCACGTGGCAGATCGCGTCCGTCTCCCGGATCCCGGCGAGGAAGCGGTTTCCGAGACCCTCGCCCTCGGCCGCGCCCCGCACGAGCCCCGCGATGTCGTGGAACTCGATCGTCTCGGGCACCGCCGGGCTCGCCCCCACGACCTCTGCCACGGCGCCGAGGCGCTCGTCCGGGACCTCGACCACCGCGACATTGGGGTCGACCGTCGTAAACGGATAGACGGCGGTCTCCGCGGCGGTCCGCGTGAGCGCGTTGAAGAGCGTCGTCTTGCCCGCGTTGGGGAGGCCGACGATGCCGATCTTCACGATTGGTTCCCGGCGGGGCTCGCGGTGATCGCACCGTCCCGCCCGAGGCCCGGCCAGGCGTACCCGAGCGCCGCTCCCAGCGCGGCGCCCGCGAGCACGTCCGAGGGGTAGTGCATCCCGAGATAGGGGCGGGTGAGGCAGATCAGGGCCGCGAGGCCGTACAGCGGCAAGCGTGCCCCGGGCGCGATCCTCGCCATCGCGGTCGCTGCGGCGAGCGAGGAGGTCGCGTGCGCCGAGGGAAAGGAGAGCTGGGTGGGCGCTCCCGCGAGGGCGGGGAGGCCGTCGAGCATCGGCCGCCGCCGTCCCACGGTGCGCTTGATCGCGAAGTTGACGCCGACGGCGAGCGGGGCGACGGCCGCCGCCGCCATCCAG
>JBOGZH010000204.1:0-6712 GCA_050697095.1 Solirubrobacterales bacterium | reverse complement strand
GGGTGAGCGCGAACAGCGCCCCGGTGCCGACAACTCCGAGCCGGCGCCGCTCGGCCTCGGTCGGGTCGTACCCTTCGCGCCCGGCCCGAAGCAGGGGGCTGACCGCCGCAGCGAGCCACCGCGCGAGCGACGGCGTGGCGAGCACGGCCTCGCGCGCCGCGACCGCGACCATCCCTCCCGCGAGGGCGGCGAGGACGACCGGGATCGGCCCCGGCCCGGCCTCCACCTCAGCGCTCCCGGGGGCTGGCCGCGCCCTCGGCCTCCACCGCGCCGGGACCGTGACGCCACACCTCGCGCACCCCCACCCCCGCGGCGACCCGCACCACCTCGGCGATCTCCACCACCCTGCGCGAGCCGTCCCCGCCGCGGGCGAGGTGGACGACGATCTCGATCCCGCGCGCAACCTGCTCGCGAATCGCGTCGTGCGGCAGGCCCACCCCCGCCATCAGCGCGAGCGTCTCGAGGCGTCGCAGCGCGTCCTCGGGCGAGTTCGCGTGCACGGTCGAGAGCGCTCCGTCGTGGCCCGTGTTCAGCGCGGTGAGCAGGTCGAGCGCCTCCGCCCCCCGCACCTCCCCGATCACGATCCGGTCCGGGCGCATGCGAAGCGCGTTGCGCAGCAGATCCCGGATCGTCACGTCCCCCCTTCCCTCGACGCTCGCGGGACGGGTCTCGAGCCGGACGACGTGGGGCTGGCGAAGGCAGAGCTCCGCCGCGTCCTCGATCGTGATCACGCGCTCCTCGGGGTCGATGTGGCTGGAGAGGGCGTTGAGCAGCGTCGTTTTACCCGACCCCGTCCCGCCGCTGATCAGGATGCTGCGGCGCGCGCGCACCGCCGCGGCGAGCAGGTCGCCCGCCTCCGGGGTCATGCTGCCCGAGGCGACGAGCTCGTCGGGCCCCGGCCGCGCGGCAGCGAAGCGGCGGATCGAGAGCGACGGCCCGCCGACGGCGAGCGGCGGAATCACGACGTTCACCCGCGAGCCGTCCTCGAGTCGCGCGTCTACCATCGGGCTGAGCTCGTCTATCCGCCGTCCCAGCGGGGTGAGGATGCGCTCGATCGCGTCGCGCAGCGCCTGCTCGGAGACGAAGCGCACCTCGGTGCGCTCGATCCGCCCCGCGCGCTCGACGTACACCTCGTCGTGGCCGTTCACCATCACCTCCTCGACCCGCGGGTCCGCCATCAGCTCCTCGAGCGGGCCGAGCCCCACGGTGTCGCGAAGGATCAGGTCGGCAATCTCGGCCCGGGTCGGCGCGGAGAGGATTGCCGCCTTGCGCTCCACCAGCTCCTCGACCGCTACCGGCAACTCCTCCGGGCTCGCCCGGCCGGCGGCCGCCTCCGCCCGCCGGCGCTCGATCAGCCGCCGGCGAAGCTCGTCGGCGAGTGTCCTGAGGTGCCGGTCCCGAGAGCCCACACGGGAATGAGGCCGCGGGGCGGCCGTCTCTCCCCCGTGGTGAGCCCGGTACTAGCCGAGTCCCGTCCGGAAGCCCTCGCGCCAGCTCGGGTAGGTCGGCTGCCACCCGAGCTCCCGCTTCGCCTTCGCGTTCGAGGCGCCGCGGACCTCGGTCATCATCGAGACTGCGAGCTCACCCCCCACGAGTCGCCCGACCGACAGCGGCAGGCGCCGCGGGGGCTTCGCACCGATCGCATCCGCGAGCGCCGGCAACCATTCCGACACCTGCGCGGGATCGTCGTCGACGACGTTGTAGACGCCCGGTTCGCCGCGCTCGACCGCGGCGAGCGTCGCCGACGCCGCGTCGTCGATGTGGACGAAGGACCACACACCGGTCCCGGCGCCCAGCACCGGAAAGCGCCGCTTGCGGATCGCCTCCTGAAATCCGTCCGCCTCGCCCCGGGCGATTGAGGTGCCGGGACCGTAGAAGCCGCCGTAGCGGAGCACGACCCCGTCCACTCCATCGGCGCCGGTGACCGCGGTCTCCAGGTGGCGAATCGCCCCCAGGGTCTCGCCCACCGCGGCCGGCGGGTCCGGGTCGAGAGGATCGTCCTCGGTCTTCGCCGGCCCGCCCCCGCGCGCGTAGGGCCACCCGGCGAAGCTCTGCGCCACGAACCGGCGGGCGCCGCTCTCGCGCGCTGCGCGCAAAAGGTGGTCCGTTCCCTCCGTTCGCAGCCGATTGGTGGTCTCGAACTCGCGGTCGAACCGGCGCGGGTTCCCGGTCAGGCCCGTGAGTGCGGTGAGCTGATGCACGACGACCTCCGGCTCCGCCCCGCGCACCGCCTCCCCGACGGCGGCCCCGTCGAGCGCGTCGGCGACAACCGGCGTCGCGCCGCTCGCCTCGATCGCGCCCGCCTTCTGGGGCCTGCGCGTCATGGCGGCGACCGAGTGCCCGGACTGGACCAGCATCGGAACCAGCCGCTTGCCGAGAGCACCCGTGGCTCCGGCGACGAAAACTCTCATCGTTGACCTCCTGTTTTTCAGGGCTAACCTACCGACCGGCCGTCGAAGAGCGGCCCGCCGCTGCGCGCGTCCTGTTCACGGCACCGAAGGGCGAGCCCGAACTGCTCGAAGCGGCGAAACAGGTCCAGGCGGAGGCCGCGGCCAAGATCACCGCGTTGTTCGCCGCCGAGCCGGAGCTGCTCCCCGGCGTTCCCGACCGCGAGCGCCGGATCGAGCTCTTCGTCGAGTTCCTGAAGCAGGGAATGCATGGGCTCGCCGAGTGGTGGACCGACCACCCGCGAGCTCGTCGACGCGGTGATGGACCTGGTGTGGATCGGATTGCGCGCCCAGTTCTCATCGCGGTCGCCCTAAGCTCTCTCCATGACCGATTTGCTCGCGGCAACCAGCGACGGCGTCGCGCGGGTCGCCGGGAACGGCGACGGGGGCTGGTCGGTGAAGACGCTTCTGGACGGGGGCCGGGCCCAGTGCATCGCGGCGGACCCAGGCGACCCGAACCGCCTCTTCGCCGGCTCGCACGGCCGCGGGGTGTGGAAAAGCGCCGACGGCGGGGCAAGCTGGCACGACGCCGCCCTGCCGGCCGACGATGTCTTCTCGCTCGCGGTGAGCCCCGTCGACGGCGCCGTGTACGCGGGCTGCGAGCCGAGCATGCTGTTCCGCAGCCGCGACGGCGGCGAGGGCTGGGAGGAGCTCTCCTCCCTGCGCGAGATCCCCTCGGCGCCGAGCTGGAGCTTTCCCCCGCGCCCCTGGACCTCGCACGTGCGCTGGATCGCCCCCAGCCCCCACGACGCCGACCGCATCCTCGCCGGCATCGAGCTCGGCGGGGTGATGCTGAGCGAGGACGGCGGCGCCACCTGGAAGGACCACCGCCCCGGGGCGCAGCCCGACTGCCACGCGCTCGCGTGGCACCCGCGCTCCGAGGGACGCGCCTACGAGGCGGGCGGCGGCGGGGCGGCGTGGAGCAGCGACGGCGGCGAGACGTGGCGGGGCGCCGACGAGGGCCGCGACCGCAACTACACCTGGGCGCTCGCCGTCGACCCCGAGGACCCCGAGCGCTGGTACGTCTCGGCGAGCACCGGCCCGATGCAGGCGCACGGGTCCCGCAGCGCGGAGGCTCACATGTACCGCTGGCGGGGCGAGGGCCCGTGGGAGCGGCTCACCGGAGGCCTGTCCGATCCGCTCGACTCGATGCCCTACGCGCTCGCGGCGGCGGACGGCGCGCTGTTCGCCGGGTTCGCGAACGGGGAGATCCACCGCAGCGACGACCGCGGGGACAGCTGGCGCTCGCTCCCGCTCGAGGGTGACACGCCGGAGCGGATCCTCGCTCTTGTGCCGCTCGCCGGCGCTTCCGGCTCGGGATAGGCTCCGCGTGATGGCGGAGATCGAGGTCCGGCAGGCGGACATCACCAAGCTCGCCCTCGACGCGATCGCGAACGCCGCGAACACCGACCTCAAGCACGGCGGCGGCGTCGCGGCGGCGATCGTCCGCGCCGGCGGCAGGGTCGTCCAGGAGGAGAGCGACGACAAGGCTCCGATCGGGCTCGGCGAGGCGGTGGAGACGACCGCCGGCGAGATGCCCGCGAGGTGGGTGATCCATGCCGCGACGATGGAGCTCGGCGGCCCGACCTCGGCGGAGATCATCCGCCGCGCCACCGCGAGCACGCTGACGAAGGCCGACGAGCTGGGCGCGAAGTCCCTCGGCCTGGTCGCGTTCGGGACCGGGGTCGGGGGCTTCCCGGTGGACGAGGCGGCCCGGATCGAGGTCGAGGAGGTCCACCGTCACGCCGAGGAGGGCGGCGCGCTCGAGCGCGTCGTGTTCGCTGTCTTCGGCGACGAGGCGCTCGAGGCCTTCGAGCGCGCGGTCGGGTCCGGCTGAACCCGTCGCGGCCATCCGCCTCACTCCTCGTCGGCGGCGATGGAGGTGTCTCAGATGCTCCTGTTGATCCACTCGGCGAAGAACGGCTCTGCAATGCGGATCGTGCCGTCCTCGTCCTTCGCGATCAACTCGCGCCGAGTCAGCCCCCCTATCGCCCTCTGTACGTTGGTGGCTGCCGGCAGTCGATGTCGGGATCGATACTCCTTTCGCAGCGGGTGGCCCGGCTCCTTGGCGAGTGCCCCCAGGACAAGCTGCTGAGCCTTCGCTGAGGCCTCCCAGGTGAGCGTGAGGTAGCCATCCTCCCCGATCAAGACGGCCTCCAACGCGAGACCTAGCTCGACGTCTGCGGCGGTTTCCCCGAGGTCCGTCGCTTGCCAGATCTCGTAGCAGAGCCTCTGGGTTGCGTACGGATGGCCGCCGGTCTTCTCGAGAACGCGGCGAACTACCTCGTCGTCGATGTCCTTCCTGGTGTCGCCAAAGCGCTTCTTGATGAACTCGGCGAAGAGGTCGGTCGGAATCGGCCCAAGCTCCATCTGCTTGGCGCTTCGCCAAAAGGGCTCGTTCGGATCGTTGAAGATCTGCTCGATCAGGTGTCGCTTGCTGCCCAGGTAAATGTGACCGGCCTCGGGCTGCTGCTGGAAGACAGAGCGCATGACCTTGGTCAGGTTCCTGTCGATCCTCACGATCTCCTGGAACTCGTCGATGACCAAGACCGCCGACTTGCCTCGCTCGGCTGCCAGCTCAGCCGGCAGCTCCAGAAGACGCTCCAAGGTGGCATCGACATCGGCCTGACTCGATTCGGCGCTGAATGTGAAGCTGACCGCTCCGGTCCCAGGATCAATCGAGATCGTCGGGGTGATCCGCAGGCCCCGAAACGGCGTCAGGGCTCTTTCGATGGCGCGGTCCAATCTCGTGGCGATACCGCCGTAGATCGCTGCGGCCAGGGCTTCGGCCAGCTTCTCCTTGTTGGGGATCTTCCAGAGGTCGATGTCGGCCACGAGGACGTCATTTCTGACGAGCTCGGTCATGACCGCTCCGATCAGGGATGACTTCCCGATTCGGCGGGGAGCCAGGACAACGAGGTCCTGGCCGTTGATCCCATCGGCGGTCAGGCCCTCGACCTCCTTCTTCCGGTCGGCGAAGTCGTCGTCCTTCGCCAAGCCCCCGAAGCTGAACGGGTTGCGCTGCTTCTGTATACGGGCCTGCATAATGCGGTGGAGTATAGCGATTCGATATACAGGTGCGTATTACGCTCGCTTGTGAGCGCGGACCTGAATCGCTATACGTGACTGTATTATACGACCATGTATAAGAGTCGGCGTGGGTCGCGCCGGAGCGCTCAGCGCGGCAGCAGACGCACCTGGCGGGCGAAGTTCTCCGCCTGGATCAGCTCCAGGGACTGAGCGCGGGTAAGCGCGAGGGTGGCCGACCAGTCACCGCCGGCTCCCAGGCCGGATTCATCGGCGCCGAGCCCGCCGCCCCCCTCGCGCAGCGCCAGCAGCTCGACTCCTTCGGCGGCGACGTAGGTCCGCCCCTTCGCCCCCGGTCCGGGCTCGGTGGTGACGACAACGTCGACGCTGCTCCCCTCGGGCGAGTCCCCGACAGCACCGAGCGCCTGCGCGCCGGTGACGGCGATCTCGACCGGTCGGCGACCGCGCTCGAGCGGGGGGCGTCCCGCCCGCTCCTTCGATCGCGGAGCGCGGAGCTGCGAGGCGAGCAGGTAGGAGCCGGGAGGCACCGGCGCGGCCGGCTCCCGACCCACCGCCTCCTCTGGCGAGGCGAGCGCGTCCGGGGGCGCGAAGCGGGCCGGGACCCGGCGCACCTCGAGCCCGCGCAGGTCCCCGGGGCCGAGCGGGGCGCCGGGGCGAAGCTCGCCGCCGGACACCACCACGGGTCGGAGCTCGCCGAACTGGTTCGCGACGTTCGCCCCGTAGCCGTCGGCGATCGTCGCGGCCACGGCGGCGCAGATCGCGGCAACTACGCCGAAGGCGATCGCCCGCGCGCGGCGGCTCATGCGGCGGCGGGCGAGGCGAGCGCCGGCGCGGGCAGCCGCGCGAGCGGCAGCTCGAGGGCCGCCACGGTTCCCCGCGGACCGTGGTGGACAATGAATCGCCCGCCGTGTTCGGCGGCGATCCGCGCCACGACCTGAAGGCCGTTGCCCCGGCGCCGTCGGGTTCGCCACCGCCGTGCGAGCGCCCGGATCCTCGCCGGCGCTCGAAGCACCGGGACGGCCTCATGGCCTCGTGGCTCGCTCTCACCGCATGCGCCCCCGTCGAGCACGGCGATCCTCAGTCGCGCCGCGGCCACGGTGGCCTCGACCCGGATCGGCGGGCCGCCGTGTTCGATCGCGTTGACGATCAGGTTGTCGAGCGCCTGGGCGAGGCGGCGGGCGTCCGCAAGCACCGTCGCCGATCCCGCCCGCCAGCGC
>JBOGZH010000203.1:0-4211 GCA_050697095.1 Solirubrobacterales bacterium | reverse complement strand
GGGCCGCCCCTCTCAGTCTCGAGCCCCAAAGGGCCTTACTCCAACCGCCCTATGCGCAGGGCTGGGTGGTCACCGGGCTCTGCGGCGGCGCGTTCGCGTACGTGAACTCCGCCTGGTAGCTCAGCGTCCCGTCGTCACAGTTCTCGACTGAGACGTAGTTCTTCTTCGACTGCTGCTTGAGCTTCTTGGCCTTCTTCTTCAGCTTCTTGGCCTTCTTGCCCGAGGCCTTCTTGGCCTTCTTCTTCGTCTTCTTCGCCTTCTTGGCGATCTTCTCGTCCGTGTAGGCCCTGCTGATCGTGGTGTTGAACAGGTCGATCACGATGCCGGGCGGGACTCCGCCTCCGACCGTGGTCGACACCGGCACGTTCAGGACCTTGCCATACGGGCTCCCAAGCGGGGAGTTCTGCAGCTCGCCCACGAGCGTAATCGGGGCGTTGGCCGCGAACGACTGCAGCACGAGCGTCTGGTTGCCGTTCTGCGTCAGCCCGTTGTACCCGTTCACCGGGCCCACGGCGCCGAGGCCGAGCGCGCGCGCTCCACCCTGGCCGACCTTCGCGTCCTGGTACGGGCCCAAGTCAATCGGAGCCAGGCCAGCCAGGTCGTCCGGATTGACCTGAGCGAGGCCCGAGCTCTCGAACGTCATCTCCTCGGGCAGGTGAATCCGCGCGACCTGCGCGGACGGAGCGTCGCCCACGACGTTCGTGATCGACACCTCCACCCCCACCGTGCCGCTCTTCTCGCTCGGGCTCGCGGGACCGAACGTCGGGAACGGGAACGCGGTACTGGGACTCGGGAACCCGGTGTTCTGCGCCTGGAACCCGGCACGGATGTTCTGTGTGCCCGCCGCCATGGCGACGCTCGGCACGAGTAGCGCAGTCAGAAGCCCAAGGGCCACCGCGGCGCCAATGCGACGCTTTCGCATCACTCCTCCTTGTCTTGAGACGCACGCACGGCGCGACACCTGCCGCGCCCGCGCTTCCAGTTCTTTTGCGTCATTGCACCCATCGACAACACGCGAGCCGGTCTTTAGTTGCGACCAGCGCCGGGACTGTATCGCCTCCCCGCACCCGGCGGGAGGCCGGAGACTCCGCTACGGCGCCGGGAGCTCGCGGACGCGCAGGTAGTCCGTGAACTCGGGGAACATGCCGCCGATCGACTCGTAGTCACCCTGCTTCCTGCACGGCGGCGCCGGAACGTTGTTGGAGTTGCTCTCCCCGACGAACGTGAAGGCCCGCAGGCGCTGGTAGAAGTCGATCAGCTCGTCGGAGTTCACCGGGAAGCCGACCCAGTTCGAGAACGCGGGGTCGGCGACGGCCGCGGCCTGGGGCGGGAACGTGGCGGAGATCCCGCTCGCGCACTGGCGTGTCTCAAAGCTCTCCAGCCCGCCGGCGAGGTTGAGAAAACCGCCCGGCTTGATGTAGGGGTTGGGGCGGTTGACCCGGAGCCGGTTCGGATAGCCGGCGAGCGACTCGGGTCCCACGGGGGGAGCGGTGCGCAGATAGCTCACCGCCTCCTGGTTCGCCTCCGGGGCGGCGCGGCTCGCCTGCGTGGCGGCGGCGGCGTTCCCGAGCAGGGCGGTGACGTCCTGCCGGTACAGGCGCACCACCTGGACAAGGGGAGTGAGATTGCGCAGGAACGGGTCGAGGTCGGCGAGGAACGGCGGCAGCTCGTCGTCGAGGATGTCGCGCAGGGCCGGAAAGCCCGGCGTCGCCCGGTTGGCGGCCCCGCGGAAGCCGATGAAGAAGTCGCGCAGCTCGGGCGCCAGCTTCCCGAGGTCGATCAGCGTCGGGCTGAGCTCGCGGGCGGCCGGTCGCAGCTGGGTGATCAGCGGATCGGTGTCGGCGGCGAAGCGGTCCAGACGGTCGAGGGTCAGGCGCTGCTCGTCGAGGAAGGTCGGCAGCGCGACGAAGACCTGCTGGAGGCTCTCGTTCCGCCGCGCCGTCGTCGAGAAGACCGCCTCGGAGTTCGTGATCAGGCCGCGGAGCTGGCCCTGGCGCTCGCTCAACGCGTTGAACACCTCGCCCGTGTCTCGCACGAACCCCCGGGTGGCGATCCGCTGCTCGTCGAGGATCTGCAGGGTGCGGTTGAGCTCGGTCGCGAACGGCCCGAGGTTGCCGATCGCGGCCGAGAGGTCGGCGCCGCGGCGGCGGAGAGCGACCGAGACGTCCTGCTGCCATGCCTGGAAGGCAGCCCGCGTCGGCTCGTCGAAGGTGCGGAAGATCTCGTCCAGCTCGACCGCGTCGGAGACCTGCGCCGGGGGCAGCGCTCCACCCTCGGGGAGAGGGTTCTCGGGCGTCGTGCTCGCGTCCTCCGAGCCGGGCGTCAGCTCGACGTAGGTCTCGCCGAGCAACGTCTTCTGGCGCAGGATCGCGCGCGTGTCGTCCGCGATCGGCGCGTACTCCTCCTGGATCTCGATCTCCGACGCCGCGCGCCCCTCGTCGTTGAGCTCGATCGACTTCACCCGGCCCACCGAGACGCCCGAGATCCGCACGTCCGCCTCCACGGCCAGCTGGGTCGCCTCGTCGAAGGGAACGGTGAAGCGGTAGCTCTCGGGCTTCAGCGGGGTCGGGCCGCCGAACGCCAGCCACAGGAAGAGCAGCAGACCGAAGCAGGAGATCGCGAACGCGACCGCGACGAGGAGCTGAAGGGGTGTCGGCGGGCGGGTCTCCATTAGATGAGTGCCTCCATGCCCGCGTGCGCCCGGGGGCGCGCGTGGCCGAGCAGGTCGAGGACGCAGGGCGCGAAGTGTGCGTTCAGCACACGAGCGCCCGAGGACGATGAGATGCGACGTGCCACGCGCGTCATCCGGGTGTGCGTGGTCGTGGAATCACTCATCTAACAGCCCCCGAGGTCCTCGATCTCTTCTCGCGTGGGAACCCTGTTCAGTTCGAGCAAGGTCTCGTAGCTCAGGTCCTGTGAGGCCACCTGCTCGGCGAGGACGGCCCCCTCGCAGGAGATCTGCACCAACCCGCGCGGGATCGGCCCGCTGGCGTCCTGGATGAAGGAGATCGCGTTCAGGTTGTGGTTAAGCCACGCGAGCCAGAACAGATAACCCTCCTGGGTCCCCTCCGGGTTGAAGGCGAGCGCGTTGAACAGCTCGTTCAGCCCCTCGAAGCCGCCCTCCAGGTTCTGCACCGTCTCGTCGAGCGGCTGGGAGGCCTGCTTGAGGTGCCGGAACGGCGTCTGGACCCGGCGGGTGAAGGGGCGGATCTGGCTGCGGATCGGCCCCGCGGTCTGGCGGAAGAAGGGGCGCGCCTCCTGGAGCGCGGGGCCGAGTGTGCGGGCCGCGGGTGTCAGCTTGCGCAGCGCCGGAGCGGCGGCGAGCGAGAAGCGGTCGGAGCTTCGCAGCGCCCGCTGCGTCTCCCGAAGCGTGGCCGGGAACTCCTGCAGCGTCCGCCGGATCGCCGCTTCCTGGTTCGCGAAGGCGCTCAGGGCGGCGTTCGAGGAGTCGACGAACTCGGCGAGCTGAGTGTCGTTGCGGCCCAGCTCCTCGGCGACGAGCCGGAAGTTGTGGATCGAGCGGCGGATGTTCTGCCGCCTCGTGGCTAGCAGGGTGTTGATCCTCGAGACGTCGCGGGCGAAGGGCTCCAGCCGGCGCAGCCCGGCCGACAGCTCCTTGCCGTGGCCGCCGAAGCCCTGCGCGCCTCCCTGGAGCAGGAGCCGCAGGTACGCCTGCGTGTCGCCGTCGAGCGTGGCCAGGATCTCGTCGGGCTGCACGTTGGGCTGCGTCTGGGAGACGGGGATCGTCGCGCCGCCCTCGAGCGTGGCCGCGTCCTCCGACCCGGCGTCCATCTCGACCGTGATGTCCTGGAGCCCGGTGCGCGGGCGCAGCAGCAGCGAGGCGTCCTCGTGGATCAGGTCCGCGTACTGCTCCTCGACCGACAGCGTGACGACGGCCGTCTCACCCTCCAGCTCGACCTTGGTCACGTCGCCAACCTCGACCCCGGCGATGTTGACCGTCTGCCCCTGTCCCGGCGTGACCGCCTGCGCCGAGGTGAACTCGGCCTTGATCTCGACCCGCTCGTCGCCGAGGAAGGGGATCCACGATGGGTACACCGCCTGCTGCTGGGAGAGAATCGCCACGGTCGCGGCGAGCCCGAGCACGAGCAACGTGAGGATGGCGATGAAGTCGCGCAGGTGCTCGCGGATCGCGCGCCTCATGGGAGCGCCTCCGGTTGCGGGGGACCGATCGCGCCCGGCCCGCCGCCCGT
>JBOGZH010000202.1:0-1683 GCA_050697095.1 Solirubrobacterales bacterium | reverse complement strand
GCATCGTCCTCGCCGGCTTGCGTGGCGCTGCCACGCTTCACCGGCTGCGTCCTTGCCTGGCGCGACGCGCCACTCGCCAGCCGCACACGCGGACCCACATCAGACCTCTAGGGTCGGCGGCTACCAGCGATAGTGCGCGAAGGCCTTGTTGGCCTGGGCCATGCGGTAGATGTCGTCCTTGCGCTTCCACGCCCCGCCCTGCTCGCGCCCGGCGTCCATGATCTCGTTCGCGAGCCGCTCCTGCATCGACTTCTCACGCCGCTGGCTCGCGAACCCCACGAGCCACCGAACCGCCAGGGTTCGGGCACGACGGGGCGGGACCTCGACGGGCACCTGATAGGTCGCGCCGCCGACCCTGCGCGAGCGCACCTCGAGCACCGGGGTGAGCTCCTTGATCGCCTCCTCGAGCACCTCGACGGGAGGGCGGCTGGTCCGCTCCCCGACGATCGCGAGGGCGTCGTAGGTGATCCGCTCGGCGAGCGACTTCTTGCCGCCGGTCATCACCTTGTTCACCACCTGCTGGACGAGCCGGCTGCGGTAGCGCGAGTCCGGCTCGACGGGACGGATCGGGGCGCGGGCGCGGCGTGGCATCAGCGCTTCACGCCGTACTGCGAGCGTCCCTGCTTGCGATCGGATACACCGGCCGCGTCGAGGGTGCCGCGCACGACCTTGTAGCGCACCCCGGGAAGGTCCTTCACGCGCCCGCCGCGCACGAGCACGACCGAGTGCTCCTGGAGGTTGTGTCCCTCGCCGGGGATGTAGCAGGTGACCTCCATCTGGTTGGTGAGCCGCACCCGCGCCACCTTGCGCAGCGCCGAGTTCGGCTTCTTCGGCGTCGCGGTGTAAACGCGCGTGCAGACGCCCCGCCTCTGCGGCGCCGCGAGCCGGCGCTTGCGCCCCTGGCCGGACTTCAGCCCCGGGGTTGCGACCTTCTTCTTCGGGCGCCGGCGGCCCTTGCGGATCAGTTGATTGGTGCTCGGCACGGCGGCGAATGGTAGCGGTCGGGCGGCCCGACTACCCTGGGATTCGTGCCCGAGAACTCCGATCGACCGATTCTCGCCGTCGACGTCGACGGGGTGATCAGCCTGTTCGGCTTCGACGACCCGACCGAGGCGGCCGGCGACTTCCACCTCATCGACGGCATCGCCCACTGCATCTCGCGGGGCGCGGGCGGGCGCCTGCGCCGGCTCTCGGAGTGGTACGACCTCGTGTGGGCGACCGGGTGGGAGGAGCGCGCCAACGAGTACCTGCCGCCGCTCCTCGGCCTTCCCGACGAGCTCCCCTACCTCACCTTCGACGGGCGCGCGAGGTTCGGCTCCGCGCACTGGAAGATCGATGCGATCGGCGAGTACGCCGGCGACCGCCCGCTGGCGTGGATCGACGACTGCATCGACGAGAGCTGCCGCTTCTGGGCGCACATGCGCAGCGGGCCGACCCTGCTCGTCCCCGTGGAGCCCCAGCACGGGCTCGAGGAGGCCGAGACCGAGGCCCTCATCTCGTGGGTGAAGGACGGCTACACTCCCTGACCGTGGAGGGGCTCTGGCCGATCTTCTTCCTCGGGGTGGTCCTGAAGGTCCCAATCGGCGCTGCGCTCTTTCTCATCTGGTACGCGGTCCGCGCCGAGCCCGAGGTCGAGGAGCTCCCCGACGACGGCGAGCACGGCTTCCGCCGCTGGCGCCGCAC
>JBOGZH010000201.1:0-8614 GCA_050697095.1 Solirubrobacterales bacterium | reverse complement strand
GCCGCGGCGAGGACCACGGAGAGCCCCAGCTCGCGCTGGAGGTGCCACGCGACCTTCCCGATCGTCGTCGTCTTCCCGCTCCCGTTCACTCCCACCACCATCACGACGGCCGGCCTCTGCCTCAGGTCGATCCGCCCGTCGCCGGGGTCCGCCGCCTCGGCGAGCAGCTCGATCAGTCGCCCGCGAACCGCGTCCGGGCCCCCGAGCCGGCCGCCCTCGGCCTCGCCCTCCAGTCGCCCCACGACCTCGGCGGTGGTCCGGGCGCCGACGTCGGCGAGGATCAGCGCCTCCTCCAGCCGCTCCCAGGTCTCGGCGTCGAGCGTGTCGCCGAGGCTCGCCGTGAGCTCGTCTGCGAGCGCGCTGCGGCTCTTCGACAGGTTGGCGCGCAGCCGCCGGAACACCCCGCGGCGCTCCTCCGGCTCGGGCGTATCGGTAGGCGCAGGCGCGCCGTCCCCGAGCTCGAACACCTCCTGCCACGTGGTCGCCATGCCGAGCGGAGAGGCTACGCAAGAACGTCGCGACGAACTCGCTCAGGCGGCTTCGGCGGCCTCAGCCGTCTCGCCCCGCTGGGCGGCTTCCGCGTCCAAGTCCCGCGGCAGCCGCCGCGAGATGACCTTCGTGATCCCCCCGTCGCCCATGCTGACGCCGTAGAGCACGTCGGCAGCGTCCATCGTCCGCTTCTGGTGGGTGACGATCACGAACTGGGCGCGATCGGCGAAGCGGCGCACCAGCTGGAGGAAGCGGTCGATGTTGGCGTCGTCGAGCGCCGCCTCGACCTCGTCGAGGATGTAGAAAGGGGAGGGACGGGCGAGGAAGACGGCAAAGAGGAACGCGAGCGAGACGAGCGATTTCTCGCCGCCCGACAGCAAGGACAAGCGCCTTGTGGCCTTGCCCGACGGCGTGACCTCGATCTCCACCCCCTGTTGATCCTCGTCCGGCTCCTCCACGCGAGCCTCGTCGTCGCCCTCCTCTGAGGGCTTCTCCAACTCGGCGCCGCCCAGCACTGGCCGGGGGGCGGGCAGGTCGACGAGGCGCAGGCGGCCGCGGCCGCCGGGGAACAGGTGCCCGACCAGCTCCTCGAAGTTGCGCGCCGTCGCCTCGAATGTCTGCTCGAAGTCGGCCTGGATCTTGCGGTCGGTCTCGCGGATCAGCTTCTCCAGCTCGGCCAGCGCCGTCTCCAGGTCCTCGCGCTGGTGCTCGAGCTCCTCCACGCGGGCGCGGGCCTCCTCGTACTCGCGCTCCGCGAGCGGGTTCACGGGGCCGAGCTGCTCGCGACGCCGCGCCAGACGCTCGAGCTTGCTCTCGATCTCGGCGCGCTCCTCCTCGCTCAGCGCCTTCTCGGCGCGCTCGAGCTCCGCTCCCAGCCGCCCGCCGATCCGCTCCGCCTCCGCGAGCACCTCGTCGCGGCGATCCTGGAGGTGCGCCGCCTTCACCTGGGCCTCGGTCACCGCCTCTGCGGCGCTGCGAAGCTCCGCCTGGATCGCGTACTCGTCCCGCGAGCATGCGCGCAGCTCCTCCGTGACGTCGCCGGCGTCCTCGTCCTCGAGCATGCGCTTCTCCAGCGCGGCGATCCGCTCGCCGGCGGCGTCTCGCACTGCTGCGACCGCCTCGGCGGCGTCGCGCATCCGCGGCAGCAGCGTCTCCTCGGATTCCACCCGCCGCTCCAGCGAATCCTGCCGGCTGCGGCCGAGCAGCCGCTCCGCCCGCGCCGACGCTCGCGCGGCGCGCTCCGCGCCCTCGCGCACCTTCGCGAGCTCCTCGCCCATCTCGCCCTCGCCCGCCCGCGCGCGCAGCAGCGAGCGGGTCGCGCCGCCCAGCGCGTGCTCTATCCGGCCGAGCTCCGCCTCCACCGGGTCCTCGCCCGAGGACTCCTCGCCGCCGGGAGCATCGAGAGCCAGGTCGCCGAGCGCCGCGCGACGGCGCTCCAGCCCGGCCGCGAGCTCGGATGCGCGCGCCCCGAGCGCCTCCGAGCGCACGCTGAGTCGCTCGTGCGTTCCGCGCAGCGCGGTGAGCCTCCCCCACAGCAGCGTGCGCTCGCGGTCCCGTTCGGCGAAGCGCTCCTCGATCTCGGTCCTGCGCTTGTTGACCTCGCCGAGGCGGCGCTCGACGTCGTCGCGGGCGCCGCGCGCCTTCTCGGCCTCACGCTCGGTTCGCCCCAGCTCGTGCTCCTGGGAGCGCAGCTCGTCGGCGACGACCGCGCCGCGCAGCTCGAGGGCGTCCCGCTCCAGCCGCGCGTGGGTCTCGGCTGCCTGGGCCTGGCGCTTCAGGGGCCGCAGATGGCTACGCGCCTCGCGCTCGACGTCGAGCGCCCGATCGAGGTTGTCCCTCGTCCGCTCGAGCTTGAGCTGGGCGCGCCGGCGGCGCTTGCGATGCTTGCCGAGCCCCGCCGCCTCCTCGACCAGGAGGCGGCGCTCGCGGGGCTTCGAGTGGATCACCTCCTCGACCTTCCCCTGGCTGATCACGGAGTGCATCTCTCCGCCGAGGTTGGCGTCGGAGAGGATCTCGAGCACGTCGGCGAGCCGGCAGCGGGCGCCGTTGAGCCGGTACTCGCCCTCCCCCGTGCGGTCGAGCCGGCGCTTGATCGAGATCTCCGAGAACGGCGCGCCATCCCCCTTTCCGGCGCCGTCCGAGTTGTCGAGCACCACCTCGACCTCGGCGAAGCGGCGCCGGCTCTGCCCCTTTCCCCCGGCGAAGATCATGTCCTGCATCGACTGGCCCCGGACCGCGAGCGGGCTCTGCTCACCGAGCGCCCACAGGACGGCGTCGGTGATGTTCGACTTACCGCACCCGTTCGGCCCAACGATCACGCTGACTCCCGGGGCGAACACCAGGCGCGTGCGATCGGGGAAGGACTTGAAGCCCCTCATCGTGATCGTCTTGAGATGCATGGATCGCGACAGGATAGGAGGGGGTCGGGATGGGACGGGAGCACTCACTCGCGAAGCCGATCCAGGGCCTCGGCGGCAGCGGCCTGCTCGGCGTCCTTCTTGCTGCGCCCGCCCCCCCGCCCCACGACCTCGTCGGCGACGGCGGCCGCGACCTCGAACCAGCGGTCGTGGGGCGGCCCGGTCTCCCGCGTCACCTCGTAACCGACAGTCGCCCCGCGGCGGGCCAGCTCCTCCTGAAGCGCGGACTTGAAGTCGAGCAGCGTCTCGGTGGCGAGCGCGATCTGATCGTCGAAGGCGCGCACCGTGGCGACCGCGATGCGCTCGAAGCCATGCGCCAGATAGCAGGCGCCGATCATCGCCTCGGTGACCGAGGCCATCGCCCGCTCGCTCGAGACGAGCTCATCGGGCGAGATCCCCTCCCCGCTGGCGGGTGCGGCTTCGCGCAGCCGTTCCGGGAGCCCGAGCGCCGCCGCGACCTCGACGCACGCCCTTCCGCTCACCGCATGGCCGTGGACCTTCGTCAGGTGTCCGATGTCGCTGCGCGGGAAGCGCCGGTAGAGCTCCTCGGCGACCGCGAGGCCGAGCACCGCATCCCCGAGGAACGCGAGCCGGCCGTAGGACTCGGCTCGATGCTCCGCCCACGACGCGTGCGTGAGCGCCTCCCTCCGCTGGTCTTCGGGGACCGCATCAATCAGCTCCGCGAGGGCGGTTACGTCGGCCGGCAGGGACGCCCTGCCTATGAGCTGGGCACGTGCTCGAGCACGAAGTCGACCGCCTGGCCCACCGTCTCGATCTCCGCCGCCTGCTCCTCGCTCACCTTGACCCCATAGGAGTCCTCGAGCTCCATCACGAGCTCGTACAGGTCGAGGGAGTCGGCGTCGAGGTCCTCGCGGAATCGCGTCCCGTCCGTGATCCGCCCCCGGTCCACCTCGAGCTCCGTGGCCAGGTGCGCCCGGACCTTCTCCAGCACCTCGTCGCGACTCATGCGGGCTTCCTATCACGCTCCAGGCTCGCTCGCACCGCCGCGCGGCTCGCGCCCGAGCGCTCGAGCAGCTCCGCGGTCCGCTCAACGGTGCGCTCGCGAACGCTCCGCTCGGCGAGCCGTATCGCGTTCGCGATCCCCTCCGGGCCGGAGCTCCCGTGCGCGATCACGGTCACGCCGCGAAGGCCGAGCAGGATCGCGCCTCCGGTCGTGTCCGGATCGAGCTTTCGCCGCAGGCGCTTCAGGGAGCGGCGCATCAGAAGCCCGCCGATCGCGGAGGAGAACCCGGACCGCGCGGCGCCGCGGACCGCGCCGCCGACGGCCTTCGAGGTCCCCTCCATCGTCTTCAGGGCCACGTTGCCGGTGAAGCCGTCGGTGACGACGATGTCGGCGGCCCCCTCCACGAGGTCGCGTCCCTCGACGTTGCCGATGAAGTGGACGCCGTCCGCGCCCGCGAGCGCTTCGTGGGCCGCGATCACCGCCGGGGTCCCCTTGCGCGGCTCCTCACCGACCGAGAGCAGCGCCACTCGCGGGCGCTCCACCCCGAGCACCGCCTCGCTGAATGCGGAGCCGAGGTAGGCGAACTGGACGAGGTGCTGGGGACGCACCTCGGTGTTCGCGCCGGCGTCGAGGAAGAGGACGTGCTCTGCGGGGCGCTCCGGGAGCGGGAGCTGAACGGCGATCGCGGGCCGGTGCACCCCTCGAAGACGCTTCATCGCGAAAAGCGACGCGGCGAGCGCCGCGCCCGTCGAGCCGGCGCTGACCAGGGCGTGGGAGTGGCCGTCGGCGACGTCCTGCGCGGCGAGCACGACCGAAGCACCGGTCTTGCCGTGCACGGCACGAACCGGCTCCTCCTCGTTCGAGATCGCGTCCTCGGCGCGGCGCAGCTCCACGCGCTCGATGCCGACGAGCTTCTCGAGCTCGGGCTGGAGCCCGAAGGCACGCACGTGGAGCCCCTCCCTCGCGACGGCCCTGGCACCCGCAGCGATCACCTCGGGGCCGCGGTCGGCACCGCACGCGTCGAGCGCGATCGTCAGCGGGCCGCTTGGCGTGGCGGCCAAGTCAGAACACCCACCTGCCAGTCAACTACTCCTCCGCCGGCTCGGTCGGCTCGGCGGCCGCCGGTTCCTCGAGCTCCTGGCGAACGACCTCACGCCCGGCGTACGTCCCGCAGACGGGGCAGACCCGGTGCGGGAGGCGGGGGCTGTGGCACTGGGGACACTCGTTGAGCCGCGGCGCGGAGGCGCCGTGCTGTGAGCGGCGCGAGTCGCGCCGCGCCGCAGAGATCCTCTTCTTCGGAACAGCCATGGCGCGAGATGGTACGCGATGGCTATCGGTACACGCTGCCGGCGAGGACGTCTGTCAGGGCATCGACCAAGGCCGGGTCGTCGAGCGATGCTCCGTCGCGGCGATGAAGATGCCTACCCGGTGGTACGGTCGGCCCCCGCACCGTTCTCGGAACCCGACCTCCAGGAGCGACGACATGGCCGAAAGCCTCCTCGATCTGACCCAGCAGGGCGACCCCGGAACCCTCGGCACCGAGCAGCAGGCGCGGGAGCTGAAGCTGCTCGGCCCGCAACAGCTCTACGAGCTGTGGGAGCGCCAGCATTGGGCCTCCCAGGAGATCGACTTCAGTCGCGACCGCGAGCACTGGGCGAACCTCTCCGAGGAGGAGCGCGATTGGGCGGTGTGGGCCCTGAGCTCGTTCTTCGTCGGTGAGGAACGCGTAACGACGCAGTTCTCCGGGCTCGTGATGGCCTACGAGGACGAGCAGGAGGAGGCCTTCCTCACCACCCAGCAGGTCGACGAGGCACGCCACATGCAGTTCTTCGACCGCTTCTATCGCGACGTCGTCAGGCTCGAGCAGCCCGACATCGAGGCCCGGCTGGCGCGGGTGCGCGAGGAGCTCAACGACGCCTTCGTGCAGCTCTTCGACACCTCGCTCGTCGAGTCGGCGCGGCGACTGATCGCCGATCCGAGCGACATCGAGGCGAAGGTGGACTTCGTCACCACCTACCACATGGTGATCGAGGGAACCCTCGCGCTCACGGGCCAGCACTTCATCACCGAGTACTGGGAGAAGAACGACATGCTGCCCGGGTTCGTGGACGGGTTCAAGAAGGTGGCGCGCGACGAGCACCGCCACGTCGCCTACGGGACCTGGTACCTGAAGCAGAAGTGCCGCAGCGACGAGCGGCTCGCGGACCGGATGCGCGCGACGCTCTCCAAGCTGCTTCCGGTCGCGAGCGGCGTCCTCGTTCCCCGGGGCGTCGATCCGAACGAGGACTGGGAGATGGTCGGCTACACCTCGACCGAGATCAACGAGTTCGCCTTCAATGCGCTGTCCCGGCGACTGAAGGCGATCGGCGTACCGCTCACCACCGAGCCGGTCGCCGCCTAGTCGAAGCGGATCTCGCGCAGCTTCGCCATCGGGCCCGGGTCGGCGTCCGCCTCATGGCGGTGCTTCGCGGGATCGGCGTCGTTGAGCGAGGCTCCGCACACCGGGCACAGCCCCCTGCATTCGGGTCGGCACAGGAACTGCCCCGGCATCGCGAGCGCGAGCGCGTCGTGCGCCCAGGCGCTGACGTCGAGCTCGTCGCCGTCGACGTAGGGGCTGCGCAGTCCCTCCTCCTCCGATCCCCCGGGCTGGTCGACCTCGCGCGCGTCGACCTCGACCGGCGTGGCGGCGTCCCCGAGACAGCGCACGCACGGCCCGCTCACCGGAGCGGCGAACCGAAGTCGCAGCGCGTAGCCGCGGGAGGTCCGGGAGACGTCCACCCGGGCGTCGGCGCCTCCACCCTCGACCGCATAGGCCTGGTCGCCGTAGTTGAGCTCGCCGGGGCTCACGGCGACATCGACCCGCCGACCTTCGCCGGGGGAGCGGGCGAACCGCGCGAGATCGAGGATGTCGGCCCTCTGTGACATCGGATCGGTCAGGATCGAGGGTCTTGGCGAGTGCCTAGTCTGAGGTTAGCGTGAGCGCTGAGTTCCACTGGAACCCCGACACCTACCTGGAGCAGATCCGGGCCGAGGTCCCGCGCTACGACGAGCTCCAGGAGCAGGCGATCGACGCGATCCCGTTTCCCCCCTCGCGCGTGCTCGAGCTCGGGATAGGAACCGGGGAGACGACCCGCCGCCTGCTGGAGCGCTACCCGGACGCACAGGTGGTCGGGCTGGACTCGGGTCCCGAGATGGTCTTCCGCGCCCGGGAGATGGGGATCGAGGTCCGGCTGGCGCGGATGGAGGATCCCCTCCCCGACGGACCCTGGGACCTCGTCCTCTCCGTGCTCTCCGTGCATCACCTCGAGGCGGAGGGGAAGCGGGAGCTGTTCCGGAGGGTCCGGGAGCACTCGCGCTCCCTCCTGCTCGGCGACGTGGTGAGGGCCGGCGTGGAGATCACTCCGATCGACCCCGGGTTCGACTTTCCCGACCCCGCCGCGGACGTCGCCGAGTGGTGCGGCGGCGAGATCGCGTGGCAGGCCGACGACCTCGCCGTGATCAGCGCCACCTACGAGTGAGCCCGCACCTCCGGCGCGGGCCCACGGAAGCCGCTCGTCGAGCGGCACTCGCCTGTTGAGACCAGCGTACAACCGAGGAGGCCGAGATGGACAAGCTGCTGTACGAGAAGCGCGAGCGGATCGCCTACGTGACGATCAACCGTCCTGAGGCGAAGAACGCGATCGACCCTGACGTCCACCGGCTGATGATCGAGACCTGGGCCGACTTCCGTGACGACGACGGGGTGGACGTGGCGATCCTGACCGGGAGCGGTGACGCGTTCTGCGCCGGCGCCGATCTGAAGACCTACATCCCGCCGAAGGTCGCCGGCGCGACGCCGGGAGAGATCCGCGAGATCGTCGAGCTGGGCCTCAACGGGTTCACTCGCGGGATGCACCGGATCAGCAAGCCGATCGTCGCCGCCGTGAACGGCTGGGCCCTCGCCGGCGGACTGGAGACCGCGATGGCGTGCGACATCCGCGTCGCGTCGGAGCGCGCGATGTTCGGCTCCTTCGAGGCGCGGCGGGGCTTCCACCACGGGGACGGCGGCCTGGTCCGGCTCGTCAACACCTGCGGCGTGGGCGTCGCGATGGAGATGCTGCTGACCGCGGAGCCGATCGACGCGCAGCGCGCGCTCCAGTGCAACATGGTCAACCGGGTGGTTCCGCACGACCGCCTGATGGAGGAGGCGGAGACGACCGCGCGCCAGATCCTTCGCAACTCGCAGCGCGCCGTGCGCTCGGCGAAGCAGACGATCCTCGACGTGATCGGCCAGCCGCTCGACTTCCAGCTCCGCACGGAGGCCTGGAACGCGTACACCTGCGCCGACCCCGAGGAGACGACGGAGCTGCTGAAGCGCTTCTACGACAAGGAGGACGCCGGCAGGGCCGGCAGCCACGAGACGGCGCTGTAGAACGGGGTCGGCCTGCTAGCCGACCTCGAGCGGCTCCTCCTCCGCCTCGCTGCCGGCGAGCCTCGAGCGGCCGCGGCGGACGGCGGAGAGGAACTTCTCCAGGTTGACCTCGAGCGTGGAGAGGATCTCGTCGGCGTAGTCCTCGGCGCCGAGGCGGATCTGGCGCTCGGTGTCGCGCGCGTCCTCGATGATCTCCTCCGCCCCACGCTCGGCCTGCTTGTAGACCTCCTCGTCGGAGATCAGGCGCGCCTGCTCCTCGCGCGCCTCCTTGATGATCCGCTCGGCCTCGCGCTTCGCCTCGGCGAGCATCTCCTGGCGCTCCTTGACGATCCA
>JBOGZH010000200.1:0-5070 GCA_050697095.1 Solirubrobacterales bacterium | reverse complement strand
ATCCAGTCATAGCCCATGCCGACCTCGTACGGGTTTGTGTCGTACCACATGTCGGCCCCGAGGGCGAGGATGCCGCCCTCGATGCGGCGGATGTGGCAGGGTCCGATCACCTCGAGGCCATGCGGCTTTCCGGCCTCGAGCACCGCGTCCCACAGCCGGACCCCGTTCTTGCTCGCGTCATATAGGTAGATCTCGTAGCCGAGCTCTCCCGTGTAGCCGGTGCGCGAGACGAGCACCTTCATGCCGTCGAGCTCGAAGGGCCGCATGAAGTAGTAGGGGATCTCGAGGATCTTCTCGCCGAACAGGTCGACCATCACGTCCTTCGACTTCGGCCCCTGCACCTGCACGGGCCCGACGTCGATCTCCTTGATCGTCACGTCATGGCCGGACTTGTAGGCCACGCCTCGCGCCCACAGCTCGACGTCGCTGTCGGCGAGCGAGAGCCAGAAGCGGTCCTCCTCGACGCGCATCAGCACCGGGTCGTTGATGATGCCGCCGTCCGGCAGGCACAGGAAGACGTACTTGCACTGCTCGACCTCGCACTTGTTGAGATCGCGTGCGACGAGCAGGTTGGTGAAGTCGAAGGCGTCGCGCCCGCTGACCTCGATCTGCCGCTCGACGCCGACGTCCCAGAGCGTGACGCCGTTCAGCAGGTGCCAGTACTCCTCGACCGGGTCGCCGTAGTGCCTGGGGTGGTAGGTGTGGTTGTAGACGGCGTACATCTGGATGCCGTGACGGCGCGAGGCGTAGAAGTACGGCGACTTGCGGATGCGCGTGTAGAGCAGGATCTCGGGGTGCTCATTGATCTCTGCCACGGGGTGCTCCTCCTTCTGTCGACCTACCTGTGGTCCTGCGTCCGATCAGCTGCTCGACGAGCTGTCGCCGCCATTCCTCGGTGCGCTCCAGCTCGTTGAAGGTATAGATGTGGAAGCCCGCGATCCGGGCGGCGGGGTCGGCGATCGGCGGAACCAGCTGCTGGAGCAGCTTGGTGGGCGTGTAGACGTGCGGCCGCGCAAGCCGCGCAAGCCAGCCGCGGTGAGCCCGCAGGAAGCGGGTCGACTCGCCCAGCCCGATCTTCATTGAGATCCGAAGCAGTCTGCGGTTGTTGATCACGCCCGGGATTCCGATCCAGATCGGTAGATGCGTGCCCCGGTCGCGCACCCGGCGAACCCAGGTCGCGATCACGTCCGCGTCGAAGCAGATCTGGCTGACGATGTAGGTCGCCATCGGCTCCTTTTCGAACATAGCCTCGATGGTCGTCTCGTCGCTTATGAAGTGATGGCTCTCGGGGTATCCGGAGATGCCAATGTCGGTGAATCGCCCACGCAGCTCGTCAATCGCCGACAGCAGATCGGCGGCGCCAGGGAAGTCGCCCGCCTCGACCGCCGCGTCTCCGGCGATCACGAAGACCTCGCGCACGTCCGCCGCATGCAGCCGTGCAATCACCTCCTCGAGGTGCCCTTGATCGCGCATCAGCCGGGCCGACAGGTGTGGGACCACGTCGTAGCCGCGCCGCCTCAGGCGCTCCACGAGCTCGAGCGTGGCTTCCAGCCCCCTGCTCGGCGAGGCGGTGATCGTGAGCTTGACCTCGGTGGGAACGTGCCGGGCGGCCGCGTCCTCGATCCCGTTCAAGGGCACGATCTCGTAGCGGGGGCGCTGCAGCGCCTCGATCAACGCCCGTCGGGACTCGGCCTCAGTCGCGGGGCTGGTGCGCTCGGGCGACTCGATCCGGCCCATCCTAACTCTGCGCGGTGATATGCGACGCTCGCGCGTACGATTCCGCCGCGCCCCCTATGATGACGACGCGCGTATTTTGGGGCCTTGAGTCGGCCGGGGGTGATGTTCCTTGGCGCACGAGTCTGAAATATCACGTTGGGAGGTGGGCGGTCAACCCGTCTTGCTAGCGATGAGCAGGGGCGACGCGGGAGGGCGGCCGGCCGGCCGACCGATCGCCGAGCACGCCTACTTCGAGCTGCGCAACCGGATCGTGACCTTGCGCCTGCCGCCCGGCACGGCGCTCGTCGAGGAGTGGCTGATGAAAGAGCTCGAGATCGGTCGCACGCCGCTCCGCGAGGCCATCAAGCGGCTGGCGCTCGAGAACCTGGTCGAGGTCCGGCCGCGGCGCGGGACCTATGTCACGGAGGTCAACGTGGCCGACATCGTCCACATCACGGAGGTCCGCGCGGAGCTCGAGGGCCACGCGGCCCAGCTCGCGGCCATGCGCACGGAGGACGAGCGCCGCGCCGAAGCCGAGGCCCTGCTGGCGGAGCTCGAGGAGCTCGATCCTCACGACAGCGTCGCCCTGATGGAAATCGATGAGCGCGTCCACCGGCTCACGTGGGAGGCAGCGGGCAACCCGTATCTCTTCGACACCCTCGAGGGCTACTTCGCGCTCTCGCTCCGCATCTGGTACCTCGTGCTCGACCGCGTGCCCGGACTGTGGACGGCGGTGCACGACCAACGCGAGATGATCCAAGCCCTGCTCGCGCGCGACGGCCCGCGCGCCCGAGCGCTGATGAAGGAGCACGTCCTCGCGTTCCAACGGGAGATCGTCGTTGCGTTCACCCGCTGAGGCGACTGACAGCGGAATGGCGGCGGAGAGCGAGCCGCGGGAGGCGGCCGCACAGGTGTGATATATCAGCCTCTCTCGTAGCCGCGAGGTGACCACGTGGCGGACCAGTCCCAACCATCCAGCTCCCTCCCGGCCGTGGCCCGCGCGGTCGTGATCGGCGCCGGCATCGTCGGTAACAGCATCGTGGACCACCTCGCCCGGCTCGGGTGGCGCGACCTCGTGCTGCTCGACAAGGGGCCACTGCCGAACCCGGGCGGCTCGACCGGACACGCGTCCAACTTCATCTACCCGGTCGACCACTCTCGCGAGATAACCGCCCTGACGCTCGACAGCGTGCGCCAGTACGAGGAGCTAGGCGTCCTCACCACGTGCGGCGGGATCGAGCTCGCGCGCAGCGAGGAGCGCATGGAGGAGCTCCGTCGCCGGATGTCCTCCGCGGCGTCGTGGGGCGTCGAGCCTGTCTCGCTAATCACTCCGGCCGAGGTCAAGCAGCTCGTGCCCTACATCGACGAGAGCGTGATCCGCGGCGGCTTCTACTCGGCGGGCGGAGGCGTGGTGGATTCGCTGCGTGGGGGCACGCTCATGCGCGAGCGAGCGCAAGGGGCGGGCGCCCTCGCCGTCTCGGCGAACAACGAGGTGCTCGGCATCGACGTCGAGCGTGGGCGGGTGAAGGGCCTCCGCACGAGCCGGGGCGACATCGAGACCGGCGTGGTCGTGATCTGCTGCGGCGTCTGGAGCCCGCGCGTGGCGCGCATGGCCGGGGCCTCGATTCCGTTGACGCCGGCGGTCCACCAGATGATCGACATCGGCCCGGTCCCGCGCTTCGCGGGCTCGGGAGGCGTCATCGAGTTCCCGATCGTCCGCGACATGGACACCATGATGTACGAGCGCCAGGACGGCAGCGGGCTCGAGGTGGGCTCCTACGCCCACCGCCCGATCCTGCACGATCCGGACGAGATCGCCTCCGTCGAGGAGGCCGCGATGTCGCCGACCGAGCTCCCGTTCACCCAAGACGACTTCGCGCTGCAGATGGAGCACGCGCGCGAGCTGATGCCCGAGATCGTCGGCGACGAGTCCGTCGGGATCAAGTCGGCCATCAACGGCCTGCTGTCGCTCACGCCGGACGGCCTGCCGATCCTGGGCGAGACACCGGAGGTCAAGGGACTCTGGTCGGCCGCCGCCGTGTGGATCAAGGAGGGCCCCGGGGTTGGCCGGGCGATGGCCGAGTGGATGGTCCACGGCGAGTCCGAGATCGACCTCCAGGCCTCGGACATCGCCCGCTTCTACGACTGCCAGAAGAGCGTCGAGCATGTCAAGGCGCGCGCCGCCGAGGGCTTCAACAAGACCTACGGCATCGTCCATCCGGGCGAGCAGTGGGAGTCGAACCGCGGGGTCCGGCTGTCGCCGTTCTACGAGCGCGAGCGCGAGCTGGGCGCCATGTTCTTCGAGGCCGCCGGCTGGGAGCGCCCGCACTGGTACGAGTCAAACAAACGGCTGCTCGCGGAGTACGCCGAGCGCGTGAACAACCGCGAGGCGGAGTGGGACTCGCGCTGGTGGTCGCCGATCATCAACGCCGAGCACCTCGCGATGCGCGACCGGGTCGCGATGTTCGACCTCACGGCCTTTTGCGTCTTCGACGTGGTTGGCCCCGGTGCGCTCGAGAGCGTGCAGCGCACCGCCGTCCGCCAGATGGACGTGAAGCTCGGGCGCGTCGTCTACACGCCGATACTCACGCCGGGCGGGGGCTTCCGCGCCGATCTGACCATCATGCGGCTTGGCGACGACCACTTCCGGGTCGTCACGGGCGGCGCGCATGGGATGGCGGACCTCAAGTGGTTCGCCGACCACCTCGCGGAGGACGGCAGCGCCCAGATCTTCGACCTCACCTCGAGCTGGTGCACGCTCGGCCTGTGGGGACCACGGTCGCGCGATGTCCTCGCGAGCATCACGAGCGACGACGTGTCGCACGAAGGCTTCCCGTTCGCCTCGTGCCGCACGATCGAGGTCGACTCGCTGCGCACGCTGGCGTCGCGCATCTCCTACGTCGGCGACCTGGGCTGGGAGCTCCACGTCCCGCTCGAGCAGGGCGCCAGGCTCTGGGACATCGTGTGGGAGGCCGGCCGCCCGCACGGCCTCGTCCCCGCCGGCATCGGCGTGTACGGCACCACCGGCCGGCTCGAGAAGTGCTACCGGGCCTTTGGCTTCGAGCTCGACGGCGAGTACGACGTCGTCGAGGCCGGCATGGCCTGGGGGACGGTGAAGGAGCAGGACTTCATCGGCAAGGAGGCGCACCTGCGCCACCGCGACGAGGAGCCCGCGGCGGTGCTCGGCACGCTCACGGTGGACGACCACAACTCGAGCAACGGGCAGAAGCGCTACATGCTCGGCGGCGAGCCGATCCTGACCCGTGAGGGCGCTCCGCTTATCGACCGCGAGGGCCGGCGCTCGTTCGTCACCAGCGCCGGCGCGGGCCCGTCGCTGGGCAAGCACATCCTGCT
>JBOGZH010000199.1:0-2552 GCA_050697095.1 Solirubrobacterales bacterium | reverse complement strand
ATCCGGGAGAGCTCGACGGCGCGCTCGAGCGTGTCTCGGGCGGTCGTGTCGCCATCGTCCCCGATCGCCATGGGACCGGCACCAACGCACTCCTGCTCGCCCCACCCCACGCGATCGAGCCGGCGTTCGGAGAGGGCAGCCGCGCGCGCCACGAGTGGCTCGCTCGAGCGTCGGGACACGCGGTCGCGATCGAGCCGCTCGAGTCCCTGGGACTCGACGTTGACACACCCGAGGACCTCGAAGCGCTCCGGGACCTGCTGGCCCGCGCCCCGGACCGCGCTCCTCGCACCGCCGCGGCGCTCGCGCACCCGGTGCGCACGTGAGCCGGGCGATCGAGGTCCGGCCCGTGCCCGGCCTGCCCGAGGTTCGCGAGGGCGACCGGCTCGGGAAGCTGCTCGCCGAGGCGGCCGAGCCGCTTCAGGACGACGTGCTCGTCGTCTCCCAGAAGGTCGTCTCCAAGTCCGAGGGGCGGACTCGTCGGCTCGATGACGTCGACGTGAGCGCGGAGGCGAGGGAGCTCGCGGCGCGGCTCGGCAAGGATCCGGCGCTCGTCCAGCTCGTCCTCGACGAGAGCCGCTCGGTGGTCCGGGCGCGGTCGGGCGTGCTGATCACCGAGACGCACAGCGGCTGGATCTGCGCCAACGCGGGGATCGACGCCTCGAATGTTGCCGTGGAGAACGCCGTCACGCTGCTCCCGCTCGATGCTGACGCGTCGGCGCGGCGAATCCGGTCGGAGATCCGCGCCGCGAGGGGAAGCTCTCCGGCGGTCGTGATCTCGGACAGCTTCGGGCGACCATGGCGGCTCGGCCAGCTCGACGTAGCGATCGGGTGCGCGGGCGTGGGCCCACTCGACGACTGGAAGGGGCGGCGGGACCGCGTCGGTCGGGAGCTGGCCGCGACGGTGGTGGCGGTCGCGGACGAGGTCGCCGCCGCCGCCGACCTGGTCAAGGACAAGGACGCCGGCGTGCCGGCGGCGATCGTTCGCGGGCTGGCCGAGCTGGTAACCGAGGATGACGGCCCGGGCGCCGCCGCGATCCAGCGTCCCGCGCCCGAGGACCTGTTCAGATGACTACTCGTGCTTAACGGTGGCGGGGGCGGCCGCCCCCTCCTCGGTGAACTCGGGGGGCTCGTATGCTCTCCCCGGCACCGCTCCGATCGCCAGGATCCGAACCTCCTCTTCGCCGGTCACGAACTTGCGCTTCTCGCCCGGACCCACGCGCGCGAACACACCCGGCCCGAGCTCGTGCTCCTGGTCACCCACCTGGAGGGTGGCACTCCCGCTGAGCACGGTGTAGACCTCCTCCTGCTCGTCGTGCGTGTGGTCGTGCTGGGGGTAGTGGGTGAAGTTGGGCGGGAGCTCGATCACCTGGACGCCGAACGCGGTCACGCCCAGACCCGCGCGCACGCGCCGCATGCCGCCCCCGAAGACGGCATCGAAGTCCTCCAGCCGCTTGACGGTCAGGTCAGCCACCCAAAGCTCCTACGGCACCAGCACGGCCGCTCCGTGAACCCTACCGCTGCGGAGGTCCTCGAGCGCCTGGTTCGCGTGCGCGAGCGGATACTCGGTGGTGCGGGTGCGCACGGGCACCCGCGGCGCGACCGACATGAACTCCTCCCCGTCGCCACGGGTGAGGTTGGCGACCGAGCGCACCGATCGCTCCCCCCACAGGATCTCGTAGGGGAACGCCGGTATGTCGCTCATGTGGATCCCGGCGCAGACGACGCTTCCGCCCTTGGCGAGGGCGCGGAGCGCGACCGGGACGAGCTCGCCGGCGGGCGCGAAGATGATCGCCGCGTCCAGCTCCTCGGGCGGCCCGGCGACGGTGTCGCCGGCCCACTCCGCTCCCAGCTCGCGGGCGAAGGCCTGGGTGTCGCGGTCGCCCGGTCGGGTGAGCGCGAAGACCCGGCGACCCTGGTGGCGCGCGACCTGGCAGACGATGTGCGCCGAGGCGCCGAACCCATACAGGCCGAGCCGCTCCGCGTCGCCCGTCATCCGCAGCGCCCGGTAGCCGATCAGCCCCGCGCAGAGCAGCGGCGCAGCCTGGAGATCGGGAAAGTCCCCCGGGAGCGGAAGGCAGTACCGCTCGTCTGCGAGGACGACCTCCGCGTAGCCGCCGTCGAGCTGGTAGCCGGTGAATCGCGCCCGGTCGCAGAGGTTCTCCCTCCCGCTGCGACAGTAGCGGCACGTGCCATCCGTCCATCCCAGCCATGGGACGCCGATCCGGTCGCCCGGCGCAAATCGCTCCGCGCCCTCGCCTCGCTCCGTCACCTCCGCGACCACCTGATGGCCGGGGATCAGGGGCAGCTTCGGCTCCGGCAGCTCCCCGTCGACGACGTGGAGGTCGGTCCGGCACACGCCGCACGCGCGCACGCGGGCGAGGAGCTGCCCCGCGCCCGGCACTGGATCCTCGAGCTCCGCCGCGCGCAGCGGCGTGCGGGGGCTGTCCAGGACCATCGCGTGCATCTGGATTCATTGTCGCCGCAATCTGGGCGCCCGCATAGCCGCGGGCCAGCGGGCCGGCACGGAGAGGTTGACGGCGACGGGCGGCCAC
>JBOGZH010000198.1:0-1600 GCA_050697095.1 Solirubrobacterales bacterium | reverse complement strand
GCGACAGCTCCCCGGCCTCGACCGACGGCAGGGTGGCGAAGCGCCCCAGCGACACCGCGGCGGGTCCCACCGCCCGCACGCGCATGCTCGCTCCGCCACGGGGAAGCTCAAAGCCGACCGGCGCTCCGGGCCGCTCGGCCCTCAGCCGCCGGCAGCCTCCGTCCGGACGCGATGACGATGCCTCGAGCCGGATGCCGAGAGCACTCGCGAGAATCCGATCGGCGCCTTGGCGGACGTCCTCGTCCTGTCGCTCGAGCTCGGAAAGAGACGGTGCCGGAGAGCCGTATCGATCTATCGCCGCGAAGTACGTCGCGGCTTTCATGCTGACCAGCTCCGGCACGATCCCCACCGGATCGAAGTCCGGGTTCACGCGGTCGCGGGCCAACTCGAGCATCGCGAACTGCGCACCGATCCGGCTTGACTGCACCTCCCTGAACCATGATCCTCCGTCGCGCAGGAGCGCGACGTTCGTGGCGATGCTGAGGGCGGCGGCGATGAACAGGACTGCCAGGCCGAGCCTCGAGAAGCGGATCGGGCGCATCGCGTCGGTGGCCACGAGAAGGACCCCCACCGCGCCGGGATAGATGTACCGGACGGCCGACGGAGCGCGACTCCCGACGCCGGTGACGAGCGCCGCGAGCGACCAAAAGACGAGCACGATCCCGAGCGAGACCCAGAGCGAGGGGTGAAGGTTGCCGCGCCTGATCCGCAGCACGAGCGCGACCACGGCAAGCGCCGCCAGTATGCGGCCCCAGCCGAGCTCGATACCGGGCTGGGGAGGGCCGGCTGTTGGCTGGGGTGGGCCGGCGAAGTCGTAGCCGAGCCCCGTGAGCGCCGCCATCACCGTGGCCAGCGCTTCGGCGAGGAAGTTCGGGATCAGGAGAACGTTCGACTGCTTCGGCTCCTCTCCGGCGTAGGCCTGCGATGGCGTCTCCCACAGCCACCAGGCCGCATACAGCGCAAGCGGGATGAGGAAGATCCAGGCGCGCCGCCGCCGGTCGGGTCGGAGCAGGACGGAGATCGCGATCCCGACCAGGAACGCCAACCCGGTGCTGTAGCTGGCAACCGAGAGCGTGAGCAGCGCGCACCCGGCAACGTCTCCGCGCCCATCCCCGCGCTCCAGGGCGAGGAGAGCGGCGAGCCCGGCGGCGACGCTGAGCATCACCGTGAGCCCGTTTGGGACGACGACGTGCTGCCACGCGGAGCCGAGGAAGAGCAGGACGAGGGTGGGTGCGAGCGCGGGCACCGCGCCGATCCTCCGCTTTACCAGGGCGTAGAAGAGGGCGGCGCAGAGAAGCATCGTGGACACGGCGAGGAGGCGGAACGCCACATAATCCGCTCCGACGGTCTCCAGGATCGCCTTGTAGGCGAGCCGGGTGGTCGCGACCAGGTGCCCCGTACGCGCCGCAAGGACATCGCCCGCATCCAGATCGGGGGTCAAGAGGAAGAAGAACGTCTGGTCGGGAGAGAACGTCGTGCCCCGGTTCAGGTACAGGATCAGCGCCGCGGCGGCGGCCATCGCCGCGCCGAGGGCGAACCAGCACAGCCGGTCGGTCAGCTCGAGACCGCGGCTCGTGATCGGGAGGACGATCCGCGGCAC
>JBOGZH010000197.1:0-2619 GCA_050697095.1 Solirubrobacterales bacterium | reverse complement strand
CCGTGGAGGCGGGCGCAGGCAGGGTCGCGGTGATCGTCTCCCCGGCCCAGGATCTCGGCTCCGCGCTGCCGAGCGGCGTCGAGACGGTCGTCCAGCCGCAGCCGGACGGCACCGGAGGCGCGGTTCGGGCGGCGCTCGACCTCGTCCGCGACGCCGGCACCGTCCTCGTGCTCTCGGGCGACCATCCCCTGATCTCGGCCGAGCTGATCTCCGAGCTGCTCGAGGCGCACCGCTCGGCGGGCGCCGCCGCCACCGTGATGACCACCGAGCTCGACGACCCCGCCAGCTACGGGCGGATCGTCCGGGACCCGGAGGGCCGGGTCGAGCGCATCGTCGAAGCGAAGCACGCAGGCGATGCCACTCCCGAGCAGCTCGCGATCCGCGAGATCAACACCGGCACCTACGTGTTCGAGGCGGGGCCGCTCGCGGAGATGCTGGAGCGAATCACGAACGAGAACGCCGCGGGCGAGTACTACATCGGCGACGTCCTGCCCTTGCTGCGCGAGGCTGAGCTCGAGGTTGCCGCATACCGCGCCTCGGACCCGAGCGTGAACCTCGGGGTCAACACCCGTGTCGAGCTCGCCGAGGCGAACCGCGAGGCGCGGCGGCGCATCCTCACCGCGCACATGCTCGCCGGCGTCACCGTGGTCGACCCGGACGCCACCTGGATCGACGCCGACGTCGAGATCGAGCCCGACGCGAGGATCGAGCCCGCCTCATTCCTGCGCGGCGCCACGCGGATCGGGGCGGGGGCGATCGTGGGACCGTTCACGACCCTGGTCGACACGATCCTCGGTCCCGGCGCGACTGCGCTTCACTCCTACCTCGCGGAGTGCGAGGTGCTGGAGCGCTGCTCGGTCGGGCCCTTCACCTACATCCGCCCGCGAACCACGCTGCGCGAGGGAGCGAAGGCGGGCGCCTTCGTCGAGATCAAGGGGTCGGACATCGGCCCGGGAAGCAAGGTGCCCCACCTCTCCTACGTCGGCGACGCAGAGATCGGCCAGGACGCGAACCTCGGCGCGGGCTCCATCACCGCGAACTGGGACGGATTCCGCAAACACCGGACGGTGATCGGCGACCATGTCCGGATCGGGGTTGACACCGCCCTGGTCGCTCCCGTACATGTCGGTGATGCGGCTTACACTGGAGCCGGCTCGGTGATTACTCAGGACATCCCACCCGGAGCGCTGGGGATCTCCCGGCCGGAGCAGCGGAACGTCGAGGGCTACGCGGAGCGGACCGCGAGAGAGGTAAGCAGGCAAGAGGGCGACGAGGAAAAGCTGGGGGACGACACATGAGCACGATCGAGGAGCGCATCGTCGAGGAGCCCGCCGAGCTCCTCAGCCACATACCCCAGGACTACACGAAGCGCCTGATGGTGTTCGGGGGGCGCGCGTCCGTGGAGCTCGCCGCGAAGATCGCGCGCAAGCTCGACGTCGATCTCGGGGCCGTCGACCTGCGCACGTTCTCCAACGGCGAGGTGTACTGCCGCTACGAGGAATCGATCCGCGGGGCGGACGTCTTCCTCGTCCAGTCCACCGCCCGCAACGAGGCGACCGGGATGACCCCGAACGACGCGTTGATGGAGCTTCTGGTGATGATCGACGCCGCGCAGGGCGCCTCCGCGCACCGGATCATCGCCGTGATGCCCTGGTACGGCTACTCGCGCCAGGACAAGAAGTCCTCGCCCCGCGAGCCGATCTCGGCGCGGGTCGTCGCGAAGTGCCTCGAGGAGATCGGCGTCGACCGGATCCTCACGATGGACCTCCACGCGGGTCAGGTGCAGGGGTTCTTCACCGTCCCGGTGGACCACATGACCGCGATGCCGATGCTCACCCAGTGGTTCCTCGACCAGCCGTTCGGCGATGACCTCGTCGTCGTCTCCCCCGACGCGGGCCGCGTGAAGCTGGCGCGCAACTTCGCCCGCAAGCTCGGCGTTCACTGGGCCGTGCTGGAGAAGGAGCGACCCGCGCAGCAGGTCGCGGAGATCGGCTACGTGGTCGGCGAGGTGAAAGGGAAGACCTGCGTGCTCGTCGACGACATGATCGACACAGCGGGGACGCTATGCGCCGCCGCCGAGACCCTGAAGGAGGAGGGGGCGGAGAACGTGATCGCCGCCGCCACGCACGGCGTGTTCTCGGGGCCCGCATACGAGCGGCTCGAGTACGAGAGCTCCGGGATCGAGCGGATCGTCGTCACCGACACCCTCCCGCAGCGGCGCGACGGCCCGGAGAACATCACCGTCCTCTCCACCGCGCAGACGCTCGCCGACTCGATCCGCCGCATCTTCACCGACGACTCGGTGAGCGAGATCTTCGCTGGCGAGAACCAGCTGTTTTAGCTGGGGAGCGCGGTACCCGCTTTAGCAAGCCAGGTGGAGACCGTACCCCGGCGGAAGCAACGTGCTACGACTTACGCACCGGATCAGCCAGCAGGAGAGGTGGACACATGCATAGACGCAGGGGATTGACAGCGGCGATCGTCGGCGTGATCTCGGTCGTGCTCGTGGTCGGTGCCGTGGGCGGCGCATTCGCCGCCGATAACACCCTGAGCGCCAATCTCAGCGGCAAGGCCGAGGAGCCCGGGCCCGGAGACGACGACGGTTCCGGCGAGGCCGCT
>JBOGZH010000196.1:0-2247 GCA_050697095.1 Solirubrobacterales bacterium | reverse complement strand
CCCAGCGCGACGGCCAGCGCCGCGGCATACAGCGCGATCGAGCCGGCGCCGGCGCAGATCAGAACCGGCGAACGGGGCTCGGCGTCGAGCTGGGGGCCCACGGTGCGCCACGCGTCCGGGATGTTGTCGGAGAGGCTCGCGACGGCGCTCGCGGTGACCCCCTCGGGAATCTGGACGAGCATCGCGTCCGCATAGGGCACCCTGACCGTGTCGGAGAGAAAGCCTCCGTACTCGGGGCCGAGCGGCAACCCGTACATCGACATGCGCGGGACCGACTCGCAGTTGCCGGTCTGCCCCCACCGACAGCGCGCGCACTCCCCGCACGAGATCTGGAACGGGACGCTGACCAGGACGCCGGGCTTGACCGTGGAGACGGCATCGCCGACGTCCACGACCTCGGCGACGCCCTCGTGGCCGAAGGGGAACGGGTCCGTGTACGGAACCTGGCCGCGCACGATCCCGAGGTCGAGGTCACACGTCGCCACCGCCACGGGCCGGACCAGCGCCTCTGCGTCGCCATTCAGCTTCGGCTCGTCGGCCTCGCGCCACGCGAGCTTGCCCGGCTCGACGAAGGTCAGCTGCCGCACCGCCTCAGTCCTCCAGTCCGGCGGCGTCCATCGCCTCAGCCCGCTTCGTGAAGCACCGGACCCTGCGCGTCTCATCGTCGCTCATGGTCAGGACGTGGAACTCCTCGCGGTCGCTGTCCACTCCGCTGTGCCTCCCCGTCGCGATCACCCGGGCGCGGACGACGACTTCCCCGCCTTCGGCGGCGAGCACCTCCTGCGGCTCGGCGCGGAAGGAGGCGAACGCATCGTCGAGCTCGCCGACCAATTGGCGGCTTCCCTCCTTGCCGCGATACACGCGACGTCCGACGAGGTCCGGCGGCGGGTGGAACTCCCACTCGTCCGAAACCTCGGCATCGTCCCATAGGCGGTTGAACCGGTCGTACTCCGCCCGCACCGTGTCCTCGATCGACTCCATGTCCGCCACCGCGGGCGCCCGCTACCCGGTGTGCACGGCGTCGCCGCCGTGCTCCTCCAGCGTGTTGCCCTCCGGCGGGATCGGGTTGTGCTTCAGGATCCGCGCCATGTGGAGGAGGTTGTGGGCGCACCACGAGCTCGTCCGCAGGGTGTAGGGATGCTCGTCCCCTCCGGCCTCGATGTAGGACGGCCCGGGCCCGGCGTCGCCTACCCAGTAGGTGTCGACGTTCGGCGGCACCGTGCAGCCGAGGTGGGTGAGGTTGAAGAGCGTCGACTCGGCGCAGGCGTGGGCGCCGTCCTCATTCCCCGTCACGACGACGCCGGCGACCTTGTTGTAGAGCGGGTACTGGCCGTCGGGGTTTCGCTCCTCGTAGGTGCCGTCGAGGCGCTCGATCACCATCTGGCACACGCTCGAGCGATGTCCGAACCAGATCGACATCCCGACCAGCAGGATGTCGGCCGCCTTGACCTTCTCCAGCAGCCGCGGCCACTCGTCGCCGTCGCCCTCGTCCGAGGTGATCCCGAACTTGATCGCGTAGTCGACGGGGCGGACGATCTCCGTCTCCACGCCGTGGTCCTCGAGCAGGCCCGTCACCCTGCGCATCAGCGCCTCTGTGTTCGACTCCTCGGGCGAGCGCTTCAGGGTGCAGTTCAGCCCCAGGGCACGGAGCCCCGCGCCGTAGGTCGCGTCCAGAGCCATTTCGCTCCCCTCCTTCCCGCTGATCGGAACGACTTCGTCGAGGTTATATAGAGTCGGCAATCAATAGCCTTCGGCCGGTGAGCACGTTCGAGCGCGTCGCCGATCTGCCGATCCGGATCGAGTCCTGCGAGATCGAGGATCAGGATCGCGAGTACGGTGACTTCACGCGCCCCTCGACGATCATCCACCTGCACGGCGGCGGCCACGAGGGCGTCGGAGAGGACGTCGTCTACGACGTCCTCGACCACATCGCGCACCGCGACGCCGGTCCGGTCCATGACCTCAGCGGCCCGGGAACCCTGGGCGAGCTCTGCGCGCTGCTCGCGGAGCTGGACCTGTTCGGCTCGGCCGCGCCAGTGCGCGAAGCCTCGCGGCTGTACCGCCGCTGGGCCTACGAGAGCGCCGCGCTCGACCTGGCGCTCCGCCAGAGCGGCGTTTCGCTCCACGCGGCTCTGGGGCGCGACCCGAAGCCCGTCAACTTCGTCTGCTCCACCCGCCTCTCGAGCTTCGGGGACGACGACCCAAACTCCACCACCGACCCGGTTCGCCGGCGGCTCGACAAGTACC
>JBOGZH010000195.1:0-18708 GCA_050697095.1 Solirubrobacterales bacterium | reverse complement strand
GTGGTGGGCGACGGCGCCAACCTGCGATACGTCTGCCAGCAGGAGCTCTCTGACGAGGGCTGGGTGTTCGCGACTCAGCGGGCCGAGGTGGGCCGCGACGCGAACCTCGAGTGGGTGGCGCTGGGCTTCGGCTCGGCTCGCGGCAAGGTCAGGATGGAGACGAAGCTCGACGGCCGCGGGTCGAACGCCAAGGTGACCGGCGTGTACGTCGGGCACGGCCGCCAGCACCTCGACTACGACACGACCCAGGAGCACGCGGCGCCGAACACGACCTCCGACCTCGCCTTCCGCGGCGTGCTCACCGAGCGCGCGACGGCCGTGTGGCGCGGGATGATCCGCGTCGACCCGGGGGCGCAACAGACGGACGCGTTCCAGGAGAGTCGCAACCTGCTTCTCTCGCACAAGGCGCACGCCGACGCGATTCCCGGTCTCGAGATCGAGGCCAACGACGTGCGCTGCACGCACGCCGCCGCCGTCGCCCAGGTCGACCCCGAGCAGCTCCACTACCTGCGGGCCCACGGCCTCGGTGAGCCGGCCGCGAAGCGGCTGGTCGTCGACGGCTTCCTCCAGGCGCTCGTCGAGCGAACCGCGGAGGGCCGGGCGCGTGAGGCCCTGTCGGAGGCGCTCGAGCATCGGCTTGCCGAGATCCTGGGCGAGATCTAGCGGTTACCCTGGGCGGCCTCCGATGGAGCACGACCTGCGCGGAAACGACCCCGGGCGCTGGGGCCATTCACTGGCCAACCTCGCCGAGATCATGTTCCCGCTGCTCGACGCGGCCGGGGCGCGATCCGTGGTCGAGATCGGCTCCTACGAGGGGGACCTGACCCGCGAGCTGCTCGGGTGGGCAGACCGCGCCGGGCCGCGCGATGAGGGCGAGACCATCCGGGTGACGGCGATCGAGCCCGCGCCCCAGGACGAGCTGGTCGAGCTCTCGAAGCAACGCCCGGACCTCGAGCTGATCCGGGAGACCAGTCACGAGGCGCTGCGTTACATCGCGCTCCCGGACGCGGTGATCGTCGACGGCGACCACAACTACTACACGGTGCGCGAGGAGCTGCGGCTGATCGACGAGCGGGCGGGGGCCGAGCTTCCGCTCCTGCTGTTCCATGACGTGGGTTGGCCGCACGGTCGCAGGGACACGTTCTACGCTCCCGAGCGGATTCCCGACGAGTACCTCGAGTCGGTGTCGCCCGGGGGTCACGTCTTCCCCGGGGAGCCCGGGCTCGCGAACGGCGGCCTGCCCTACCGGTGGGTGTCGAAGCGAGAGGGCCGCCCCCGCAGCGGAGTCCTGACCGCTGTCGAGGACTTCGTCTCGGGGCGCGACGACGTGCGCCTCGCGATCGTCCCGGTGTTCTTCGGGCTCGGTGTCGCGTGGCAGTCAGACCGGCCCTGGGCGGGCGCCGTCGCCGAGATCGTCCAGCGCTGGGATCGCAACCCAATCCTCGCGCGACTCGAGGCCAACCGCGTGTTTCAGCTCGCTAACGAGCACGTCCGCAGGGCGGAGGCAGGCGGGCTGCAGGAGCGCAATCGCAGACTGGAGCTCCTGCTCCGGAAAATGCTCGAATCGAGGGCGTTCGCACTCGCGGACCGTCTTACCGGGCTGCGGTGGCGAGGACAGGCGCCGTCCTGGCGGCAGCAGGTGTCGGACGCGCTTGACGAGGACGGCTCGCGCTGAGGGCGGCGCCCGGGAGCGCTACCGGCGCCGGTTGCGGCGCCGGTTGAGCAGTCTTCGCGGCCCGCGCAGCGGGGCGGTAAGCCGCCAGCTGATGCTCGTCTCCACCTCGTCGAGCACGCGCTCGATCGCCTCGTACTTCATCTGTGCCGACACGGCCTCCCCTTTCGCGGCGGCCGCCTCCGCCTCGGCGCGCAGGGCGCGCTGCCTCCAGTCGACGGTGCCCCTGTCAGGGGTCGGCAGGCGACCGTCCCACTTCTCCGCGATCCTGATGTGCGCCTCGATCCACGCCTCCGGGTTGCTGATCAGCTCGAGCGAGTGGTGGTGCACGACGCGGAAGTCCTCCGTGACCACCTTCTTGCCGACGGCGCGAGCCTGCATGCAGAAGTCGAAGTCGTACCCGTGGTGCTTCCCCAGGGACTCGTCGAACCGGAGGTTGCGCACCGCCCACGGCGAGATCGCCATCACGAAGCCGTCGATCGAGTCCACCTCGCCGGTGCGCGTGAAGGAGGGAGGCGTCTCCGTGTTCCACGATCCCGCCGGGAACTCGCCACCGCCCAGCTCCCGGTACCGGTGGGTGAACGAGGCCCACGTCACCGCCCCCTCCCACCACGCGATGCCCCGCACGCCGACGGCGCCGGCGCAGCCGACGATCGCCACCTCCGGATCGCTCAGGGCCCGCCTGATCTTCTCGCAGAACTCCGGATCGACTATCTCGGCGTCCTGGTGCACCAGGACCAGGGCCTCGAGGTCGTCGCGAGCGCCGCCCCGGTCGAGCAGCAGGTTGTAGTTGCGAAACAGAGAGCCGGCGCTCTGGTGCGCAACCACCTCCGAGTCGGGCTCGGCCGCGAGCGAGATGCCCGGCGCCGCATAGCGGTCGTAGATCTCGAGGTCGGTTACCGCTGTGCCGAAGAGGATCATCTCGGAAGCATTATCAGCGCGGGACTCCCGCCAAGGCGTGAAACGGCGGGCAGGAAAAATACCGGCAATCGCTAAGGTGCCTTCCCCGGCCCCGGCGCCAGCGGACCGCGCCGACTCCCAGGCCCTGCATGGACACGAACCTGCGCGGAGACGACCCCGATCGGGTGGGCCACTCGCTCGCCAACCTGATCGAGGTGCTGATCCCCCTCCTCGAGGCGGCCAGGGTGAAATCGGTCGTGGAGATCGGCTCGTACGCGGGGGATCTGACCCGGGAGCTCCTGAACTGGGCCGCTGGCTCCGACGCACGCGTCATCGCCATCGACCCGGCGCCGCAGCCCGAGTTGATCGAGCTGAGCAAGCGGCGGCGGGACTTGGAGCTGATCCGCGAACCGAGCCACGACGCCCTGCGCGACGTCCCTCCTGCGGACGCCGTGATCATCGACGGCGACCATAACTACTACACGGTGAGCGAGGAGCTTCGGCTGGTCGACGAGCGAGCACCGGACCGGATCCCCCTGCTGATCCTTCACGACGTGTGCTGGCCGCACGGACGCAGGGACGCGTACTACGCCCCCGAGCAGATCCCCCCCGAGCACCGCCCGTCGATGGCCCGCGATGCCCGGCTGTTCCCCGGCGAGCCAGGCCTCGCGGAGGGTGGACTTCCTTACAGCCGCGTCGCCAGGCGCGAGGGCGGCCGGCGCAACGGCGTCCTGACCGCGGTCGAGGACTTCATCGCAAGCCGCGATCGCGTGCGCCTCGCCATCGTGCCCGCGTTCTTCGGCGTCGCCGTGCTGTGGCTCGAGGACGCACCCTGGGCAGGCGCCGTGGCCCGGATCGTCGAGCCTCTGGATCGGAACCCGATCCTGGCGAGACTGGAGGCGAACCGCGTCTTTCACATCGCCAAGGAGCACGCCCAGGTCGGCGAGCTGATGGCCCTGCAGGAGCGCAACGCGATCCAGGAGGACGTGCTGAAGCCGATGCTCGAATCGAGCGCGTTCGCGTGGGGAGAACGGCTGTCGCGACTGCGAAAGGGGGGCCGGCCGGCGTTCTCGCGGGATCTTGTCAGGCGCGCCTTGGGCGACACCGACCCACCCTGAGGTCGGCGCCGAACGCTATCCGCGTCGCCTGAGGAGAGTTCGGGGCCAGCGCAGGGGAGCGGTGAGCCGCCAGCTCCTGCTCTCGACCACCCTCTCCAGCTGTCGGTCTGTCGCCTCGCGTTGGAGCCTCTCGGAGATGGCCTCCCCCTTCGCGGCCGCCGCCTCGGCCTCGGACCGCATCGCCCGCTGCCTCCAGTCGACCGTGCCCCTGTCCGCGGTCGGCAGGCGACCGTCCCACTTCTCCGCCACCCTGATGTATGCCTCGATCCACGCCTCGGGGTTGTCGATCAGCTCGAGCGAGTGATGGTGGACCACGCGCAAGTCCTGCGTGACCACCTTCTTGCCGGCGGCGCGAGCCTGCATGCAGAAGTCGAAGTCATAGCCGTGAAGCTTGCCGAGCGACTCGTCGAAGCGGAGGTTTCGCACCGCCCATGGCGAGATCGCCATCACGAAGCCGTCGATCGTTTCCACCTCGCCGGTGCGGAGGAAGGACGGAACCGGTCCGGTCGTCCAAGAGAGTGACGGGAACTCGCCCCCGCCCAGCTCGCGGTACCGGTGGGTGAACGACGCCCACGTCACCGCTCCCTCCCACCACGCGATGCCCCGCACGCCGACCGCGCCGGCGCAGCCGACGATCGCCACCTCGGGATCGCTGAGGGCCCCTCTCAGCTTCTCGCAGAAGTCGGTGTCGACTATCTCGGCGTCCTGGTGCACCAGGACCAGGGCTTCGAGGTCGTCGCGAGCGGCCGCCCGGTCGAGCAGCAGGTTGTAGTTGCGAAACAGCGAGCCGGCGCTCTGGTGCGCCACCACCTCGGAGTCGGGCTCGGCGGCGAGCCGGATGCCCGGTGCCGCGCAGCGGTCGTAGGTCTCGAGGTCGGTGACTGCCGTCCCGATAACGATCATGTCCGCGGACATTGTCCCCGTTTCAACGCAGCCCACGCACAGGAGCGAACCAGTACAGCCAGATGGCTAAGCTGGCTCGGCGTGGGCAAGCTCGATCTGAAAGCCTCGAGCGCACAGGACCTCGGGCGCATCCTGTACCACCACGATCCCTCGCAGCTTCTGTTTCAACTCGGCGAGATCGTCGGTGAGCGGACCTACCTGAGGCACGGGGTCGATGTCCGCGCGGGGGACGTCGTGCTCGACGTGGGGGCGAACGTGGGTGTCGCGGCGGCCTTCTTCGCTGCGGAGTGCAACGCCGGCCTCGTCCACTGCTTCGAGCCGGTGACCCCGATCTATTCGCTGCTTCGCCAGAACCTGCGGAGCTTCCCGGCGTGCGTCGCGCACAACTACGGGTTGGGCTCCGCCGCCGGCCGCATGCCGATCACCTACTACCCCCATGCCGACGCGATGTCCAGCCTGTACGCCGATCCGAACGAGGATCGCGCTCGTGTCCGTACCTACTTGATCAACAGCGGACGCTCGCCGGACGAGGTGGACCGGCAACTCGATGGTCGCTATGACGGGATCACATTGAGCTGCGAGCTCCGGGTGCTCTCGTCCGTGCTCCGCGAGGAGTCGCTCGAGTGGGTCGACCTGCTGAAGATCGACGTCGAGAAGGCGGAGCTCGACGTGCTCGGAGGCATCCGTGGGGACGATTGGTCGCGGATCAAGCAGGTCGTCGCGGAAGTCCACGATGAGCACGGTCGCAGCACAACGATCGCGCGGATGCTGAGCAACCACGGGTTCTCGGTCACCACCGAGCAGGATCCGCTGTGGAGGGGTACGGCTATGCGCATGCTGTACGCGACACGGCAGTGACGCCGGCCGCGACCGGCCGCCCGGCGACCGGGGCGCTGCCGAGCGGCGGCTTCGTGCGGCGCGGCTGGGCGCGCCTGCGCCGAATCCCGACCCGGTTCGTCGCGAGCGGCGACCGCTTGCTGTTTCCTGAGGCGGACTCACCGCCCGAGCACTGGCAGCGGCTGGTGATGAACGACGCCGTGGACGAATACCTTGCGTCGCTGGACCCGCCTCGACGCAGCGCAGCCGAGATCAGTGGCGAGACTCACGCGAGCAAGCCGTGGAAGGAGTACTCCGCGCTCATGTACCCGGAGTTCGACCTCTGCGCCCCCCTCCAGGAGTCGCGGAAATTCGACGTCGTGATCTGCGAGCAGGTGCTCGAGCACGTCGTAGACCCGTTGGCGGCCGTTTCGAATCTGCGCGGGCTCTGCGCGCCGGACGGCCACGTGATCGTCTCGACGCCGTTCCTGGTCAGGGTGCACGAGCTTCCGCTGTTCGGGATGGGGGACTACTGGCGCTTCACGCCAAGAGGGCTCCGGGCACTGCTCGAGCGCGTGGGACTCGAGGTCGATTCGGTGGACTCGTGGGGAAACCGGCAGTGCGTCGTCGGAAACCTCAACCGTTGGTCCGCGCGCCGCCCGTGGCACTCGCTACACAACGAGCCCGACTTTCCGCTTCAGGTCTGGGCGTTCGCGAGGAACACGGCTCTCAAAGGACCTCCCTGACGCGATCGGGAATCGGTTCGCGCGCGGTGCGCTCGAGGTCGTAGCCGTTGTAGAACCAATCGCGGAACTCGTCCGCCTCCACCACGCGGTAGTGCCGGCCCAGGTCGCGCCGCCGATCCTCCTCGTACCACTTGCGCTCCGTCACCGCGCGGTGGCGGGCGAGGCAGTAGTCGTAGTCGACCCGGTGCAGGTGGATCAGGTACAGGTCGGGGTCGGGCTCGATGGAGGGGGCGTTGAGCTCGTCGTGGAACCCGTAGTGCCAGGACAGGGGGATCCGGCTCAGCAGCCGCTTCGAGTACCAGCGCCGCGCCGGGTGCCAGTACCGCCGTTGCCGCAGGACGGGTTGGTCGAAGCGTAGCGGCGGCTCCTCCGGGTATTGGACGACGTTGTAACCCGTGCAGCAGGCGGCCGGCCCCTCGAGCGTGTCGATGTACGCGCCTAGGTCCGGGTAGCGCGCCGGGTCGGGAACGACGAACTCGTCCGCCTCCGCGAACAGCACCGAATCGTAGGAGCGCAGGAGGAAACCCTGGAAGTCCTCCACCGTCCCCTTGAGCCACGCGTGGTCGAAGCTCCGGTCACGATGAACCTCGACCACCTCGCAGGATCCGTCGAGGGCGTCGGTGCTCCCATCCGTGCTGCCGTGGTCGAGCACATAGATGTCGGACGGGTCGAAGTGGCGAGAGTAGTAGCCGAGCCAGATCGGCAGGAACTGCGGCTCGTTCTGCACGATCGTGAACACCGCCCGGCGCAGTGGCGAGTGCTCGAATGGCTTGACCCGGATCTCCGATCTGTCCAGCTCCACCCACTCCCCGTCGCTGCCGCGCCCGAAGAGCGACAGCGCCACCGCGGGCCCCTCCACCCCACGAAGGTCGAGGATCGCGTCCCACCCCCCGTGCCCGGAGTTCGGGACCTCCGAGTACCTGGTCGCGATCTCCAGCGGACTGAACGCCGGGCGAACTCCGGTCGCATGCCGGTCGTCGATGACGAGCATCAAGGAGCTGATCGGCCCGTCGACGCCGAGCGCCCACCCGGAGGCGAGCAACGCCCCGCGCGCTACGAGCGATCCGGCGGCAGGTTCGTCGATGCTGCCCGCCGGCAGCTCGCCGGAAGCCGTCACCTATCCCCTCTGAACATGCCCCTCACGCGCCGCACCCATCGCATCGGCCACCGGCCGCTGCGAAGCACTGCGAGCTGACGCTCGAGTTCCAGCTCCCGCTCCGTCGGTATCCGTGCTCGCCGCCGCCGCGATCCGCCCTCCGCGGAGCCGCTCCCGGCGGTGATACCGGGAAGCGCCTTGCCGGGGTCCGGTCGCGGAAGCGGCGCCTCGCTCTCTCGACGCCACCGCACGGCGTTCCAGTCGATCTCCTCGAGCGGCTCGGCGATCTCGTAGCGCTGGCGGAAGTCGTCGACGGCCTGCTGACACTCCTCGATCAGCTGGTAGTCGTCGACGATCACATAGCCGCCGACGGAAAGCCCGGGGTAGAGCGACTCGAGCGCCAGCCAGGTGGACTCGTACGTATCACCATCGAGGCGGACGACCGCCCACCGGTGATCGCGGAGCGCCGGCAGCGTCTCGGCGAAGAAGCCCTCGACGTACCGGACCCCGTGCTCGCATCCAAAGCGTGCGAAGTAGCCCTGCACCTCGTCCACGGGGACGGCGAGCAAGTCGAAGCCGCTGAGATCGAGCTCGCTGTCCTTCGGGAACCGCTCGGCGTCCGGCGGGGGCAGCCCCTGGAAGGAGTCGGCCACCCACACGGTTCGCTCGTCGGCGCCGAGCGAGTCGAGCGTGGCCCGCATCAGGATCGACGCCCCGCCACGCCACGCTCCTGCCTCGATCAGGTCGCCGGCAACCCCGTCTGCCAGGGCCGACTCGACGCACGCCTGAAGGTCGTCGAGCCGCGCCAGGCCGACCATGGTCAACCCGCTCCACGGCCAATCCACGCCCTTCGCCCGCAGCGTCAGCTCCTCCGGACCGAGCTCACGGGAGAACATCCGACCGGCGGTCGCGCGGCCTTCCCCGCTCCTCGTCACGGACAGCGTCGACGCGCCGACGAGATCACAGAGGGAGAGCTTGAGCAGCTCCAGGTATGCGGCGCGCAACGACTCCGCGTCGGGGCGCGGGCGCACAGCTCGGATCGCGCGACCGGGACCCCGCTCGATGTGGGCGTCCCGAAACGACTCCTCGCTGGGGTGCTCCCGATCCGCATCCGCGTCGCGAGCATGGTTTTCGGACATGGCTCTCTGCGATGACATGAGTGGGCCGAAACCGGATTGCGAAGAACATACCGGGACGCCTGAATCGCTTAAGTTTCCGCGGTGGGCGGTCTTTCGGCAGACGCCGCACGAGAAGCGGCGACCGACGCGGATATCGAGCTCAAGCTCGACACCGCTCTTCTCCGCGCCGTGCCGGCGGGCCGGGCGACCGCGATCTTCTGTCTCGGCTCGTGCTTCCACCGCCGCCAGCCAATCGACCGGCTCGAGATCGTCGTCGACGGCCGCACCCACCGGCCGACCGCGTTCCGCATGCCCCGGCTCGATCTCTTCAGGGACCTGCATCCGACCTTCGGCGTCGAGGGGAGTGGCTCCGTCTCCCGGGACGCCGACTCCGACGCGGATCCCGAGGTCCGCTGCTACCGCAGCGGGTTCTGGGCCACGATCCCCCTCGAGGCCACCGCCCGGTGCGGCGAGATCGAGGTGAGCGTCCGGGCGCTGTTGGCCGATGGGCGAAACGCGAGCGCGGCTCTCGGCCGGATCGAGGTGGCCGAACCCACCGCGCCGCCGTCCTACGAGGGCGCGGCGGGCCGGGGCGGCGATGAGCTGATCGCGATCTGCATGGCCACGTTCGAACCCGACCCCGACCTCTTCCGCGTGCAGATCGAGTCGCTCCGTGCCCAGAGGGACGCGAACTGGATCTGCCTGATCAGCGACGATTGCTCCGGTCCGAGCCACTTCGAGACGATCGAGGGGACGGTGAAGGGGGACCCGCGATTCGTGGTCTCTCGATCGGACGGGCATCTCGGCTTCTACAGGAACTTCGAGCGGGCCCTGGAGATGGTCCCGGCCGAGGCCGGGCTGGTGGCGCTCTGCGATCAGGACGATCGCTGGTATCCCGACAAGCTCGAGGTGCTGCGACGCTCGATCGGCCCCGGGCAGCTCGCCTACAGCGACACGCGACTGGTGGACGCGGACGGTCGCGTGCTCGCCGGAAGCCTGTGGGAGCGGCGCCGCAACAACTACACCAACTTCGCGTCGATGCTGATCGCTAACACGGTTCCGGGTGCGGCGTCACTCATGCGCCGCGAGGTGGTCGACCTGGCGCTTCCGTTTCCGGAGGCGCCCGGGGACCTGTTCCACGACCACTGGCTGGGGCTGGTCGCGATGGCCACGGGCGAGCTGTCCTACGTCGATCTTCCCCTGTACGACTACGTCCAGCACCCGCACGCCGTGCAGGGGAAGATGGTCGTGGAGGACGATGTCCGGCGGGAGAAGGCGGGCGGATGGCAACGACGACGCCTGCGCGCGTTGCGGGATTTCTTCAGCGGCTGGCGTGCGGCGTATTTCCTCGGTTATGTGACGCTGAAGGTCCAGGCAGAGGTTCTGCTGTTGCGATGCTCGTCACGGCTCACGCCGCGCAAGCGCCGAGCGCTCACCCGCATCGTCGCGAGCGAACGCTCGCCCCTCAGCTTTGCCTGGTTGGCCGCACGCCCGCTACGAGCCCTGTTCGGCCGCGCTGAGACACTCGGCGCCGAGGAGCACCTGGCGAAGGGAATCCTTTGGCGGCACATCGTCGCGCTGCGGACCCGTAGGCGGGAGAGGCCAGGGGGATCTACTCACGATTCAAGCCTCCCTCCCCCGGGCAGCTTCAACCAGAAGCGACTGCGGCGATGGCGGGCTCTGCGATGACGGCGCCGACAATCCTGTGCGCCTCCTTCGGCACTGCGGCGAGCTAGCCTACACGCACCCTAAGCCGCGCTTTACGCGCTCCACCTGAGAGGGGCGGGGCCTCTTTCGATCATGCCGACCCGCGTGCCCATCGACAGCGCAAGCGATGCGTCCGAGCCGCTTCCGAGCAGGGGCGGGCCCATCGATGCTCCGGTGGTGATCGAGGCCCGCGGGGTCGAGAAGACGTTCAGGATCCCGAGCCACCGGATCGACTCGTTCAAGGAGCGGGCCGTGCGCCCCTTCGCGCGCCTCGAGTACCGCGAGCTTCGCGCGCTTCGCGACATCTCCTTCGAGATCCGTCGGGGCGAGTTCTTCGGGATCGTGGGTCGCAACGGGTCCGGGAAGAGCACGCTGTTGAAGATCCTCGCGAGCATCTACCGAGCCGACGCGGGGACTATCCGGATGGCGGGGCGTCCCGCTCCCTTCATCGAGCTTGGCGTGGGCTTCAATCCAGAGATCAGCGCGCGCGAGAACGTCGTCCTCAACGGGGTGATGATGGGGCTTTCCCAACGCGAGGCCCGGCGCAGGGTGGACGCCGTCCTCGAGTTCTCCGAGCTCGAGGAGTTCGCCGATCTCAAGCTGAAGAACTATTCCTCGGGCATGATGGTCCGCCTGGCGTTCTCGGTGATGCTGCAGTCCGACGCCGAGATCCTGCTGATCGACGAGGTCCTTGCGGTGGGCGACGCGGCGTTCCAACAGAAGTGCAGGGATGTGTTCCACCAGATGCGGGACGCCGGTCGGACGATCGTGCTCGTCACCCACGACATGACGGCGGTTGAATCCTTCTGCCACCGCGCGCTGCTTCTCCACGATGGAGGGCTCGCGTACATCGGTGACCCCGAGGAAGTGCAGCGAAGGTATCTACGGCTCAACTTCGCAGGCGCCGACGGAGACGGCACCGCAGGCGAGGCCGGGATCGTCCCCGATGTCCATGCTCGCCTCGTGGAGTCGTGGCTAGAGAACGACGCCAGAGAGCGGGTTACGAACGTCGAGATCGGAGAGCCGATCCGGTTCGGCGTCGTCCTCGAGGCGCTGCGGAACCTGGAGAGACCGGCCTTCGGCTTCCACTGCGTCAATGCGGACGGCATCGAGGTGTTCGTCCTGCATCGGAGACTCACGCTCAAGCAGGGCCAACCTGACCGGCTCGGCGAAGGGCAGCGCGCTCGAATCGAGGGCACGATCCAGAACCCGTTGATGCCCGGTCGCTATTTCGTCAAGTGCTGGGTCGCGCGCGTCCGTAACCCCGGCGACCTCGCCCTCCACGGAATCGACGTCCTGGACTTCGTCGTCTTCGGAACAGCGCATCAGCGCGGATTGGTGTCGGTGGAGGCGGACGTCGACGCCGTCCCCGAGGACGCAGAGAGCCCGTGAGCGACGCGACCTTCGGCGTCGAGCTGCGGGACGTCCGCGGGCCGTCGGCACTCGGCGGCGGCTGGAGGCGCTTCTTCGAGCTCCTCTACCTGATCTCCGTCACGGAGTTCAAGAAGACCTACTTCGGGACCGTGCTCGGCTACGTGTGGTCCGTGCTGCGGCCGCTGATTCTCTTTGCGGTGCTGCTGTTCGTGTTCACCCAGATCTTTCGGATCGGATCCGAGGTCACGAACTATCCGGTCCTGCTGCTCTTCAACATCGTCCTCTTCGGGTTCTTTCAGGAAGCCACGAACAGCGCGGTCACCTCGGTCGTGAGCCAGGAGGGGATCGTGCGCAAGACCCAGTTCCCGCGCCTGGTGATCCCGATGGCGACTGTGTTGACCGGCCTCTTGAACCTGGGCATGAACCTGATCGCCGTGCTGATCTTCATGCTCGCGTTCGGAGTCTCACCCACCTGGACGTGGCTCTTCTTCCCGATCATCCTGGGTGCGCTCTTCGTCCTTACGGCCGCGCTGTCAATGCTCCTCTCCTCGCTGTACGTGCGGTACCGCGACGTGGCGATCATGTGGACGGTCATCGCCACCGCGCTCTTCTACGGCACTCCGGTTCTGTACCCATTCGAGATCGTCCCCGACGAATTCCGCGACATCCTGGCCGTGAATCCGCTAACGCCGCTTTTCGCGCAAGCGCGCCACTGGATCATTGACCCCGGGGCGCCCGGGGCGGTACAGGCTGTCGGTGGCTGGGGGCACCTGGTCGCACCGATGGCGTTATTCGTTGCGATCTGCGCGCTGGGCGTGTGGGTCTTCAAGCGCGAGGCGCCACGAGTCGCCGAGGAGTTGTGAGCTCCGAAAATCGGATATCCCCGCGAGCCGGGTGCTAGTGCCGGCGCGCCCGAAGGGAGCGCACCACCCTTGCTCCCGCCCGCAGGGGACGCGTCACCCTCCAGCTCGTGGATCCCTCGTACGCTCGCCTCAGCTCACCGACCGTCCGCTCTCGCAGCGCGCGCTCAAGCGCCTCGCGCTCTCCGTGCTGCTCCCGCAGAGCACGCTCATCTGACTCGCGCCGCGCGAGTTCCTCGACCTCTCGCTGCATCTGACGCAGATTGTGGCGAAGCGCCGCGACCTCACGCGGGTCGTCGTCGGGCCTGTCGAGGTCCTCGGTTGTGAGCTCGACCTCACGCTTGTGCATCACTGCCCAGCTCATATTGTGAATCTGAGGCGCGATCTCGAGGATCTCGAAGGCGCGTCCCCAGTGTGCGCGCATCCACCAGTCCGACATCAGTACGGCCGGTCCCCCGAGGTCCCAGTCCCGGTTGTGGTGCAGCACGTTTCTTCCCACCCTGTCCTCGTCCCAAGGCTCGCCCGCGAAGAACTCGGAGCTCCACCGACCCATGTAGGTGGCGATCAGCAAGCCCCCGGGCTTGAGCAGGCGATGCAGCTCGAGCAACCAAGCGCTCGAGTTGTCGGTGAGGTGGGTGAAGACCGAGATCGCCCACACGAGGTCGAAGGAGCCATGCTCCAGACCGAGCGGGGGACCGTGCTCGGAGCGCCAGGCGTGTAGCGGCGGGCAGAGGTTCTCCTGAAGCCACTCGATGCTCGGGGCGTCGATGTCGGCGCCCCAGAGCTCACCCGCTTCCGCCTCGGTCAGGAAGTGCCGCAGGGTGCGACCGGCGCCGCACCCGAAGTCCAGGGCCCGCTTCCCATCGAAGGACCAGTCATCGGGCAGCAGGCCGACCAGCGCCCTGCTGGTCTGCGCGCCGATCTCCTCGTACGCTCTGTACGGGCCGCTGTCCCAGCCCGTCACGGTGAACACGCGACTGGCGAGGTCGAGCGGCGGATAGGGGCGTTCGGTGCTGGCTGGCATGAGCGTCGAAAATCTGGTCCGAGCCGAAGTGGCGCCGAGCTCGGGACGCGCCGCGGCAAGGCCCGGATCTAGGGGTCCCGCGCCCCGCCCTCCGGCCACCGGGCGCCGTCGCGGCGCTCGCGTCGCTGCCGGAGCGTGGTCATCACGATCGAGCCGAGCACGATCAGGATCGGGACCGCGTAGAGGACGTAGAAGGCCCAGTGGCCCGCGTGCGCGAGCGGCAGTTCCATGTCATCAAGTATTGCGGAGCGATCCGGAAGCCGGTTCAGCGCGGCGAGGGACGCACGGCCAGAAGGACGACGAAGGCACTGACCGCGACGAGCACGACGGACGCTCCGGCGGCGAGATCGAGGTGCCACGAGAGCAGCAGGCCGATCGGCGCGCTCGCCGCCGCGATCGCCGCGGAGACGAGCATCATCGCGGGGAGCCGCCTCGTCAGCAGGGCCGCGGCCGCGGGCGGCGCCATCAGGAGCCCGAGCACCAGCAGCGCGCCGACCACCTGGAAGCCGATCACGACCGCGATCGTGACGACGAGCAGCATGATCAGATCGAGCCGGTCGACGGGGAGGCCCAGCGCCGCCGCCCGCTGGCGATCGAACGAGACGAGCAGTAAGGGCCGGTACAGCGCCGCGACCAGCGCGAGGACCAATGCCACCGCGATCGCGCTCGCCGCGACCTCGGCGTCGCCGACGCCGAGAACGTCGCCGAACAGGAACGCGGTCAGATCGACCGAGTAGCTCTCCACCCGGGAGATCAGGACCACCCCCAGCGCGAGCATGAACACGAACACGACCGCGGCCGCGGTGTCGGGACGCACGCGGCTGCGCCGCAGGATCGCGCTTGTCGCCGCCGCGGTGACGAGGCCGGCGGCGAGCGCGCCGATCGCGATCGCGACCCGGTCGGGCTGCTCGCCCGCACTGGGTGCGGTGAGCGCGAAGGCGACCGCGATCCCCGGCAGCACGCCGTGCGCGAGGCTGTCCGCCATCAGCGCCATCCCGCGCAGGATCACGTAGCAGCCGACGACCCCGCACAGCACCCCGACGAGGGCGGCCGCGATCGCGCCCGTGCGGACGAAGTCGGCCTCGAACGGCTCGACGACGAACTCGATCAGGACACCTCGTGGTGCTCGGAGACGTCCACCATCAGGCTCCCCACGCGGACGATCCGCCCCGCGAAGGTCTCGTACAGAACCTCCTCGGTGACCGAGTCGGGGGGTCCGAAGGCGATCACACGGCGGTTCAGGCACAGGACGAGGTCGTAGTCGTGGGTGGCGCTCGCCAGATCGTGGGTGGCGACGATCACCGTGCGCCCAGCGTCCCGCCACCGCCCGAGCAGCGATCGGATCGCCTCCTGGGTGGGCGCGTCGACGCCCGTAAGCGGCTCGTCCAGGAGCACGATCTCGGCGTCCTGGGCGACCGCCTGCGCGAGCAGGGCACGCTGGCGCTCACCGCCCGACAGCGACCCGAAGCGCCGCCGCTCGAGGGCCTCGATCCCGAGCGCCTCGAGGGCGTCGGCGACGAGCGCGCGATCGCGCGCTCCCGCGCGCCCGAACCACCCCAGGTCCCCGTAGCGACCCATTCGCACCACATCGCCGGCGGTCACGGGGAAGGTCGGGTCGACATCGAGGTGCTGCGGCACGTAGGCGATGCGGCGGCTGTGCAGCTCGATCGACCCCGCGTTCGGAGCGACCAGGCCGATCGCCGCCTCGAACAGCGTGCTCTTCCCCGCCCCGTTCGGTCCTAGCACCGCCATGCTGTGCCCCGAGGGCACCTCGAGGCTCACGTCCTCGAGCGCGGCCACGCGGCCGAAGCTCACGATCAGCCCGCGGGCGGTGAGCGCGGAGGCGCCGGCGCTCACGCGGCGCGCGACCGCCCCTCGCAGCGGGTGCAGGTTCCCCGCAGGAGGACGTCGTGGCCGACAACGCCATGCCCGAGCCGCTTCGAGAGCCGGTCGATCGCATCCTCGAGACGGCGATCCTCGAATGCCGTCACCTTCCCGCACGACTGGCACACCGCGTGGTGGTGGTGCTCCCCGCCCGGTACCACGGGCTCGTAGCGGTGGCCGCCCTCTCCGACGTCGACCCGCTGCACCAAGCCCATGCCGTGAAGCAGGTCCAGCGTCCTGTACACGCTCGCGATCCCCACGCTGCTTCCCTCGGACCGCAGCCGATCGGAGATCTCCTGGGCGGACAGGCAGCAGTGCTGCCGGGAGAGCAGTCGAACGACCGCCTCCCGCGCGCCCCCGAGCCGGTGGCCGGAGCCCGCCAGCGCTCGGCGTGCGAGGGCCCCCCAATCACTCGTGGTCACGTCGCCCTCCATCACGTTGCGAGCTTATGATAATGATTCTCATTCTCGTGATGGGCATCGGGTTGAGAATAGGCCCTGTTGCGGCGGCCGCGCTCGCGCTCGCGGTGCTTGCCGCGTGCGGCTCGAGCGGCGGCGACGGAGACACGACGATCGCCGCGACCACCGGGATCACGGCCGACATCGCGGAGAACGTCGCCGGCCCGGGGATAGAGGTCGAGCAGATCGTTCCCGACGGCGCCAGCCCCCACGATTTCGAGCTCTCGGCCCAGGACCGCCAGCGCCTCGAGGAGGCCGACCTCGTCGTCGCGAACGGCTCCGGGCTGGAGGCGGGGATCCCGCTCGAGGACATCGACGCCCCGATATGGGAGCTGACCGACCACGCGGGGGAGCCGCGGGCGCTCGAGGAGATCGAGGGCGAGGAGCAAGAGCACGCCGAGGAGGGCGGAGAGCACGCCGGCGACCCGCACGTGTGGATGGACCCGGTGCGTGTCGCGGAGGCGTTGCCATCGGTCACGGAGGCGATCGGCGAGGTCGATCCCGACGGCGCCGCCGGGTACCGGGAGCGCGCCCGCCGCTACGCGCGCCGGCTTCGCTCCCTGGACCGCGAGATGGCGAAGCAGCTCGAGGTCGTGCCCGCGGATGACCGCGAGCTCGTCACCTCGCACGACTCGCTTGGCTATCTCGCCGACCGCTACGGCTTCGACGTCGTCGCCACGGCATTCCCGGCGACGGGACCGGAGGCAGAGACGACCGCCGCGCGCCTGCAGGAGGTCGAGGACGCGGTGCGGAGCTCGGACGTCCCGGCGGTGTTCGCCCAGGAGAGCGACGACCCCGAGGCGCTTCAGCTCGTCGCCCAGCAGACCGGAGTCGAGGTCGAGTACGGCCTCCTGGTCGAATCCCCGGCGGCCGCGGGGAGCTACGAGGAGATGCTCCGCCAAGACGCGGAGCTGATCGCGAACTCCCTCCGGGCCCGCCGCTAGCCTGGCGCGCCAATGGCCTCCACGGCGAACCCGACCGGGGGGCGGGTCCGACACGCGTGTTCGAGCTCCTCGTCGCGGCGATCGCCGCCGGGGCGGTAATCGGCCTGATCGCCCTGTGGCCGGGTGACGTCGGCGCTCCGGTCAGCGAGGGACTGGCGGCAGAAACCGAGCGCGCCGAGGTCATCTCTGTGACCTACGAGGCCTGTCCCCCACCCCAGACCGGCGAATCCGGCGAGGCTGAGATCCGGCTCGACACCGGGCCCGAGAGCGGCGGGACCTTGACGCTGATCTCCGGCGGCACAGGGATCGAGCCCGAGCTCGAACCCGGTTACGAGATCCGCGTCGCGCGCACCGAGCCGGCCCCGGTCGGGCCGCCGACTCCGGCGAGTCCGAAGCGGCGAGCCAAGGTCGGACCACCTACACCCTGGCGGACTTCGAGCGCCGCGGGCCGATGCTGTGGCTCGCGCTGGCCTTCGCTGCGCTCGTGATCCTCTTCGGCAGGCTTCGCGGCGCGTCGGGCTCGCGATCAGCCTGGTCGTGATCCTCGCCTTCGTCGTGCCCGCGATCCTCGACGGCAGCGCGCCGCTCGCGGTCGCGATCGTCGGCGCGCTCGCTGTGATGCTCTGCACCGTGACCCTTGCCCACGGCTGGGGGCCGAAGAGCCTCGCGGCGATGCTGGGCAGGGCGCTTCGCTGCCCGTGCTGCTGATCTTCAGCTCGGGCGAGATCGGGGTGATCGACGCGGTCAACACGGAGCTGATCGCAACGGAGGTGGTGGGAACGCTCGTCGGCTCGATCGGGCTGATCGCGGCGGTCCCCGTGACCACCGCGCTGGCCGCGCTTCTCGCGCGCGATGTCCCGAGGACCGCCGTTCGGCATCGCGGTTGAGATAGCTATCCTCGCGCGCTCGACCCAGCCTGTTCCGGGAGCGAGATGACCGAAGCGCAACAGTACGAACGCCGCCGCTGGATCGCCCTCGCCCTCCTCTGCATGGCGCAGTTCGTGGTCGTCCTCGACGCCGCGATCGTCAACGTCGCCCTCCCTTCGATCGGCGACGCTCTCTCGTTCTCGCAGGAGAACCTCTCCTGGGTCGTCAACGCTTACGTGCTCACGTTCGGAGGCTTCCTCCTGCTGGGTGGGCGTCTCGCAGACCTGCTCGGTCGCCGCCGCGTGTTCATGTTCGGGCTCGCGCTGTTCGCGCTCGCCTCGCTGGTCGGCGGCTTCGCGACCTCGGAGGCATGGTTGATCGCCGCCCGCGCCGTGCAGGGCCTCGGCGCGGCGATCCTCTCCCCCGCCGCGCTCTCCATCGTCACCACGACGTTCCGCGACGGCGCCGAGCGCAACAGGGCGCTCGGGGCGTGGGGCGCGGTGGCCGGTTCCGGCGGTGCCGCCGGCGTTCTGCTCGGGGGAGTGCTGACGGAGTACCTCGGGTGGGAGTGGGTGCTGTGGGTGAACGTGCCGATCGGGATCGTGGCTGCGGCGGTGGCCCCGATGCTGATCCGGGAGAGCCGCTCCGAGTCGGAGACGCGCTCGTTCGACCTCGGGGGCGCGATCAGCGTCACCGCCGGGCTGTCGGTGCTCGTGTACGCGCTCGTCGATGCCGAGGGCGCGGGTTGGGGCTCGACGCAGACGATCGTCCTGCTCGCGGCCGCCGCCGCGCTGATCGGGGCCTTCGTCGCGATCGTGCGCCGTTCCGAGGCGCCGCTGGTGCCGTTCGGGATCTTCCGCCTCCGCACGCTCACGGGGGCCAACGTCGTCGGGGTGCTCACCGGCGCGTCGCTGTTCTCGATGTTCTTCTTCATCTCCCTGTACATGCAGCAGGTGCTCGGCTACAGCGCGATCAAGGCCGGACTCTCCTACCTGCCGCTGGCGCTGACGATCATCCTGACCGCGGGAGTGGCCTCCCAGCTCGTCACCCGGGTCGGCTTCAAGCCGGTGTTGGCCGCCGGGATGGCGTTCATCGCCGCCGGCCTCGCGTGGTTCAGTCAGGTTTCGGTCGGCGGCGGGTTCGCGACAGACATCCTCGGCCCATCGCTGCTCGCCGCCGCGGGACTGGGGCTGGCGTTCGTGCCGCAAACGATCGCCGCGG
>JBOGZH010000194.1:0-5808 GCA_050697095.1 Solirubrobacterales bacterium | reverse complement strand
TCGGCGACCCCTACAAGGACACGGCCGGCCCGGCGATCAACCCGATGATCAAGGTCGCCAACATCGTCGCGCTGCTGATCATCCCCATCGTCGCGCTCTAGGGCAAGACCCACTCCGCATCGCATAGGCCGTGGTGCGCCTGTGAGGCTGCGGGTGCGGATTCCGACCCGGACAACCGACCCCGCGTCGTCGTCGCGCGGCCGGCGAGTCGATTCGACCTGCATAGCCGGTCGAAGCGGCTCCGCGCGATCTCGATTCGGTCGCCGAGTCGATTCGCCGGGGGGATGGGCAGGAGATCGGGCGAACGCATCGCCCGGTGAGCCTATATTCGGTCTGGTGAGCGGGGTTAGATGAGTGATTCCACGACCACACACGCCCGGATGACGCGCATGACGCGTCGCATCTCTGCGTCCTCGGGCGCTCGTGTGCAGGAAGCACACTTCGCGCCCTGCGTCCTTGAGCTGCTTGGTCATGCGCGCCCCCGGGCGCACGCGGCCATGAAATCACTCATCTAGATGGCTGAACGGCACCCGAGAGAAGAATCGCTGCGCCGTGTGCACGGCGTCGGCGCGCTGTTCTCGACCGCGTACGGGAACGTCGGCTCCTCGATCTACTACGCGCTCGGGGTCACCGCGGCGTTCGCGCTCGGCCTGACGCCTGTCACGTTCGTGATCGCAGGAGTGATCTTCATGTTCACCGCCGCCACGTACGCCGAGGCGACGGTGATGTATCCGGAGGCTGGGGGCTCATCGAGCTTTGCGCGCCACGCCTTCAACGAGCTCGTGAGCTTCTTCGCCGCCTGGGGGCAGATGCTCACCTACATCATCACGGTCGCGATCTCGGCCTTCTTCGTGCCGCACTACCTGTCGGTGTTCTGGGAGCCGCTCGGGCACGGGCCGTGGGACGTGGTCGGTGGAATCGTGGTTGTCGCGCTGCTCGCGGCGCTGAACGTGAAGGGAACGCAGGAGTCGACGCGGCTCAACCTCGTGCTTGCGATCGCCGACCTCGCGACGCAGATCGTGCTGGTGGGGATCGGGATCGCGCTCGTGCTCAACGCGGAGACGCTGGTCGACAACGTGGACTTCGGCGTTGCGCCGACCTGGGGCGACTTCGTCCTGGGGATCGCGGTCGGGATGATCGCCTACACCGGGATCGAGACGATCTCGAACATGGCAGAGGAGGCGAGGGACGCGCCGCGAACGATCCCGCAGGGCACCGGCCTGACCGTGCTCGCGGTGCTCGGCCTCTACGCCCTGCTTCCGATCATCGCACTGTCCGCGATGCCGGTGACGCAGGACGCCGCGGGCAACTACACCACGGAGCTGGGCACGACCTTCGCGGACGACCCGGTGCTGGGAATCGTCGAGAACCTCGGACTCGGCGCAGGGCTGGCCGAGGTGATGCGGTTCTACGTCGGGATCCTCGCGGCGGTCATCCTGCTCATTGCGACCAACGCCGGATTGATCGGGGTCTCGCGTCTCACCTACTCGATGGGCCAGCATCGCCAGCTCCCCGAGGGGCTGCGCCAGGTGCACCCCCGGTTCCGCACGCCCTACATCGCCATCCTTGCGTTTTCGACGGTCGCCGCGATCGCGTTGATCCCGGGTGAGACCGAGCTGCTCGCGACGATGTACTCCTTCGGGGCGATGCTCTCATTCACGATCGCGCACGTGTCGGTGCTCAAGCTGCGCTGGCGCTATCCGGAGCGCGAGCGCGAGTGGCGTCCGCCGCTCAACCTCATCGTGCGCGGCAAGGAGATCCCGCTGTCGGCCGTGCTAGGCGGGATGGGGACGTTCGCCGCCTGGATCGTCGTCATGGCGCTCAACAACCGCACGCTGGCGATCGGCGCCGGATGGATGCTGTTCGGGCTCGCGCTCTACCTCCTTTACCGGCGAAGCCAGAGGCTGCCGTTGAGGGACACGGTGAAGGTGCTGATGCCCGAGCCACTCGGAGTGGAGGAGGTCGAGTACCAGAGCATCCTGGTCGCGTTCGAGGAGGACCCGTTCTCGGATGAGATGGTCGCCACCGCGGCGCGGCTGGCTGCCCGCCGCCGCCGCGGGATCCACGTGCTGTCGCTGATCGACGTGCCGACTCATCTCCCGCTCGACGCGCCGCTCGAGGCCGAGGAGGCCGAGGCGCAGAGCAAGATCGAACGCGCGAAGCTGATCTGCGGCCAGCGTGCGACGGGCCACGTCGAGCGTGTGCGCCCGGGGCAGGCGGGGCGTGCGATCGCCGAGGAGGCGCGCGACATCAAGGCCGCGGCTCTCGTCGTGCAGCTCAGGTACCGCAACGGCACGCCGCTGTACGGCAAGACGCTGGAGGCGGTGCTCTCGGAGCGACCGTGCCGGGTGATCGTCGTCGCGGAGCCGGAGAGCGCGCGCAACGGAGGCGGGATCGTGCCGGTCGGCGTCTGACGCGCGGGACTGCATCCGAGGGCGCCGAAAGATCAGGGTGCCTCATCGATGCAAGGCGGTCGCCCAGGCGCTATAAGGGAGCGGATGCCAGCTCGATGCGACCCAGAGGGAGGACCGATGCGATCCGCGATCCCGACCATGAAGCGTCTGATCCCCGTTTGCGCTCTGATCGGCGGCCTCGCGCTCGCCCCGGCGGCGGACGCGGGGAAGAAGACCAAGACCCACAAGCTGTCGGGGTTGGTGGAGGGCGACCCGAACTCGGGGGTGTCGATGAAGGTCAAGGTCAAGAAGGGGACCCCGAAGAAGGTGAAGGACTTCGCCTGGGAGAATCTCGACGGGTACTGCGATCTCGACGAGACGGTGGGGGCGGAGACGTTCGTCGGTGAGCAGAGCGGCAGCCTGTCGACGTCTGTCAGCGCCTTCCCCAGTCCCTTCAGGGTCTTCGCGCCCTACGACCAAGCAACTGCGCCGGAGGAGGTGGCGGACATCTCAGGGACCGTGAAGAAGAAGGGCAAGAAGGTGGATCAGGGCCTGATCGCGATCGCCTTCAACTACGGCTCCACGACGTGCACTGCGCCCCGGCTGGGGAGCCGCGACTTCACCGCCAGCAAGTAGCACGCACCCATCCCGCGGGGCCAGCGCCGCGCTCGTTCGCGGCGGCGTGAGCGGCGCCTAGAATCGGCGCGCGATGTCCGCGCCGGAGCGCCTCTACCGCAACCTCACCCTCGGGTTCTCGGTCGTGATCATCGGATTCGGCCTGGTGATACTCGCGGCGACGCTCGTCGCCGGCGGCGGGCCGGCGTCGACCGGGGTGCTGATCGGGTTGCTCTTCCTCGGGATCGGCGGGACGAGGCTGTACCTCGCCGTCAGGACCAGGCGTTGATCCGGCGGTTGCTCGGCGTCCCGTGGCTGTTCGCCGTCGCGTACTCGGCGGTGGGCTTCTCGCTCTACTTCGCGATCGGCGTCGTCGCGGACCGGGGGCTGGGACTCACCCCACTGATCTTCCTCGCCGTCGGGGTGCTCTTCGTGCTCACGACGCTCACCTACACGGAGGGGAGCGTGATGTTCCTCGAGCGCGGGGGCTCGACGACGATGGCGCGGTACGCGTTCAACGAGCTCGTCAGCTTCGCCGCCGGGTGGGCGATCCTGATCGATTACATGATCGTGATCGCCCTCGCTGCGATCTCGGTTCCCCATTACCTGAGCCCGATCTCGGGCTCCTTCGTGGACGGGGGCGGCGAGATTGCGACGGCGGCCGCGGTGATCGCGGTGGTCGCCGCGATCAACATGCTCGGGATCGTGGGCCGCCGCCGCCAGGGCTTGCTCGTGATGCTCGCGCTGGCCGACCTCGCGCTCATGCTCGCGGTGATCGGGGTGGGGGTGGCGGTGATGTTCGAGCCGGACCTGCTCACGGCCGAGCTCGACCCGTTCACCTCACCGTCGCTCGAGGATGTGGTCTACGCCGCCGTGATCGCCACGGTCGCGTTCGCGGGGATCGAGGCGGCCTCGGACCTCGCCCCGGACCTCGAGTTCGAGCCGGCGGACCTGCGAAGGGTGCTGACCGCCGGCGCGGCCCTGGTGCCGATGATCTACGCGGCGATGGCCGCCGTCGCGTTGATGGCCGTGCCGGTGGTGGCGACGCCGCAGGGGCCGGAGACCGAGCTCGCGGGCCGTTTCATCGAAGCCCCGGTGCTGGGGGTGGTGCAGAGCTACGAGCCGGCGTGGCTCGCGGACGTCATGCAGTGGATCGTGGTCGTGATCGCCCCGACGGTGTTGATCTGGGCGGCGACCACCACGATGCTCGGGCTCTCGCGGCATGTCTACGCGCTGGCGACGAACCGGCAGATCCCGAGCTGGCTTGGCAAGCTCGGCGCCCGCCATTCGAGCCCCTACATCGCGATCGGGATAGCGGCGGTGCTGGCGTTCGCGCTCGTGATCCCGGGGGATGTGGAGTTCCTGGCCGGCGTGTACGCGTTCGGCGCCCTGCTCGCGATCTCGATCGCCCACCTGTCGGTCGTCCGGCTGCGGGTGACGGACCCCGAGCGCGAGCGGCCCTACCGGATTCCGTTCGACGTGACCGTGAGGGGGCACAGGCTCCCGCTGCCGGCGATGATCGCGGCCGCGATCACCCTGCTCGCCTGGGCGAGCGTGATCGCGTTCCACGGCGGCGCGCTCTATCTCGGCGGCGGGTGGATGGTCGTCGGGCTCGTCGGCTACGTGGTCTACCGGCGGGTGTTCGAGGGCACGTCGCTGACCAGGCGGGTGACGGTGCCGGCGGCGGCGCTCGCCAAGCCGGAGCCGGATGTGGAGTACGCGAGCATCCTCGTGCCGATCTTCGGGACCGAGCTGGACGACGACATCGTGGGGACGGCGGGCCGCCTCGCGGCCGCGGCGGAGCCGGACTCGACCGACGGCGTCGGCTCGCGGCTGGACGTGATCTACGTGCTCGATCTCCCGCTGACCGTTCCCCTCCATGCCCCTCCTCCGCGGGAGCGGGCGGAGCGGGCCGAGGCGGCGCTGCGACGCGCGAGGGAGGTGGGTGAGGAGTACGAGTCCGTGGAGGTGGCGACCGAGGTCGTTCCGGCCCGCAGCGTCGGTTCGGGCATCGTCGAGACGGCCCGCCGGCGGGGAGTGGAGGCGATCGTGATGGGCGGCGAGCCGCCAACGCGGGTGCGGGGCGGCGCGATCCTCGGGGGGATTGGCGCGGCGAGGCCGCGCGAGGTCGGTGAGGTGACCGAGTACGTGCTGCGCAAGGCCCCGTGCCGCGTGTTACTGACCGCTCCGCCCGAGGGCTAAGATCCGGCCCATGTTCATCCTCATCGTCGGGGCGGGACGAGTCGGATCCTCCCTGGCGCGCGCGATGCTGAAGGACGGCCACGAGGTTTCCTGTCTCGACGAGGATCCCGAGTCGCAGTCGCGGCTCGCCGTCGGGATGGAGCGCTCGTGGGAGGACTCGGGGGGCCAGTTCACGGTCGGCACCGGGCTCGAGATCGACGCTCTGCACGCGGCGGGCATCGAGCGCGCGGACGCGTTCGTCGCCGCCACGGACGGGGACAACACGAACATCGTGATCTCCCAGATCGCGAAGCGCCGCTTCGACGTGCCGACCGTGATCGCGCGCGTCCTCGACCCGCTGCGCGCCGAGTGGTACGAGCAGCAGGGCCTGCACACGATCTGCCCCACCCGCATAGCGATCGACATGCTTCAGGACGAGGTTCGGGAGGCGGCCTCGAAGCAGCAGGTGCGCGCGGGCGCCGCGCCGGCGGCGGACGGCGGCGCCGCGACGAACGGCGAGGGGTCCTAGATGACTGACCCCACGATCCGCACACGCCTGGATGACGCGCGCCGCCGTCGCATCTCTTCGTCCTCGGGCGCTCGTGTGCTGACAGCACAC
>JBOGZH010000193.1:0-2586 GCA_050697095.1 Solirubrobacterales bacterium | reverse complement strand
GCGCCGTGTAGGTGATCTTGTGCTGCGCCGGGGTCAGCTCGAGGTGGTAGTGGAACTGCGTGGGGGAGGTCGGGGGGTCGGTGTCGCTCAATACGCTCCTATCGCTGGCCGGTCGCCGGCGCGGGCTCTCTTTCGCCCTTGGCCCGGGCCGCCTCGCGCAGCAGCTCCGCGATCGAGCTCTCGATCCCCTCCGTGATCAGGTCCACGTCGTCCATCGCGTCGTAGTCGGCCAGCAGCCCGAAATCGATCCCGCCGTTGTAGCTCATGATCGCCACCGCGAGCGCGTGGTGGTCGGGGAGGAAGGCGACCGGGAACACGTCCTCGAGCTCGCGCCCCAGCACGTACAACGGGATCTGGGGGCCGGGCACGTTGGTGACGATGAGGTTGAACAGGCGGGTGGAGAAGTTGAGCCGCGACGCCTGGGCGAGCAGCGTCGGAGGCGCGAAGTCGTTGAAGCGGGCGATCACCTCGGCGCCGAGCGCCTGCTTTCCGGACTTGACGCCGTCCATCGCCTCGCGCACCGCCTCCAGCCGCTGCAGCGGATCGGCGATGTAGACCGGAAGCGGTCCTCGCACGGCCGCGATCCGGTTGCCGAGGTGGCCGTGCTCGTCCTCCGCGCGGATGCTGACCGGGACCAGGGCCCTCAGCTCGAGACCCTCGGTGCGAATGCCTCGCGAGTGCAGCCAGCGGCGCAGCGCCCCGGTGACGATCGCCAGCACGACGTCGTTCACGGTGCCCCCGAGCGTGTTCTTGATCCGCTTCAGGTCGTCCAAATCGCCGCGCACCCACCAGAAGCGCCGGTGGGACCCGCCCTCGGCGTTGAGCGGCACGTCGGGCGCGGGGTTGGCGAGCGCCCACCCGACCTCGCTCAGCGCCTCAACGGCCTCGGTGGCCTGCTCGATCGCGGGGCGGGGATGCTCCACGGCCGCCTCGAGGCGCTTCGCCAGCCGCAGCGGCGTGGTCGCGAGGTCCTCGACCCCGCGCGCCATGAGGTCCGCCTGCGACGGCTCGGCCTCGGGCATCCAATCGTGGTCGGGCTCGGCGGGCTCGGGCACCGGGGTGACGTCGAACAGCACGGTCGCGATGTCCACGCCGGACACTCCGTCCACCAGCGCGTGGTGGGTCTTCGTCAGCAGCGCGAACCGCTTGCGCTTCAGCCCCTGCACCAGCCACAGTTCCCACAGCGGCTTCGAGCGGTCGAGCTGCTGCGAGAAGAGCCGCCCGGTGAGCCTGCGGAGCTGATCCTCCGAGCCCGGCTGGGGAAGCGCGGAGTGGCGCACGTGATACTCGAGGTTGAAGTTCGGATCGTCGACCCAGAACGGCCTCCCCATCTGAAGCGGAGGGAAGGCGAGCTTCTGGCGGAAGCGGGGAACGAGGTGCAGCCGCGAGCGCACATGGTCGAGGAGATCGGGATAGCTCGGGGGCGGTCCCTCGAAGATCAGCACCGCGCCGACGTGCATGTGGCTCGAGGACCCCTCCTGGGTGAGGAACGAGGCGTCGAGCGAGCTGAGGCGATCCATGTGGCCCTGGGGCATCAGGATGAGACCCTACCGCGATGGGTGCGCGACGCAAATTGCGGAGTCTCGGCACGGTCGTCGTGGCCGCGGCGGCCCTCGCGGGCGTCCCTGGGTGCGGTGAGGACGGCGACGATGCGCCCGCGGCGGCCGACCGCGACGCGAGCCGGCTCGCGTCGCGATTCGACGAGCGGCGCGCCTTCGAGGACCTCGTGGCCCAGGTCCGGATCGGCCCCCGCCCCGCCGGCTCGGCCGCGAACCTCCGGACGGCGCGGCTGATCGCGGCGCGGCTGCGCGGGGCGGGCGTGCGCGGGGTGGGGGTGCAGACGCCTCACCGCAACGTGGTCGGGGTGATGCCCGGGAGCGAGCCCGGCGCGGTCGTCATCGGCGCCCACCATGACACCAAGGATGCGATCCCGGGCTTCGTGGGCGCCAACGACGGCGCGTCCGGGGTAGCCCTCGTGCTCGAGCTCGCGAGGGCCCTTCGCGATCGCACGGTCGGGCCCTCGATCCATTTCGCGCTGTTCGACGCCGAGGAGGCGCGGGGGAACCGCCCCTTCCCGCAGGACGGGGCCCGGGGGAGCGGCCAGTACGTGCGCTACGCGGGCGCGGGCGGCCGCCAGGGCTCGCCGCCCCTCGACGAGATCACGGCGATGGTGCTCTTCGACCTCGTCGCCGATTGCGACCTCTCGATTCCGCGCGAGGCGAACTCCGACCCGGCGCTGTACGGGCGCTTCGCGGACGCGGCGCTGGAGCTCGATCCCGAGGGTGGGGGGGAGCCGTTCGCCGGCGAGGCCGACCCGATCCTCGACGACCACCTCTCGTTCGCCGAGGCGGGCGTGCCCGCCGTCGACCTGATCGACTTCATCTACGGGCCCGGGCCGAGCCCCGGCGAGTGGTGGCACACGACCGAGGACGATCTCGACCGCGTGTGTCCCGAGAGCCTCGCCGCCGTCGGCCGGCCGGCTCTGGTCGCCCTCGAGGGGCTGCGCTAGTGGGGTGTCTCATAACCTCGCACCCGAAACCCCAGCTCACGCGGCGACCTGCAGCTTCGCCTCGAGCTGGGCAAGGC
>JBOGZH010000192.1:0-13853 GCA_050697095.1 Solirubrobacterales bacterium | reverse complement strand
CGGATTTTGGACGGCCAGCGTCGTGGTCACCACGAGGTCACAAACGCAGGCGTGGGTTGCCTCGCGGCGCTGCGCCGGAGAGAATCCGATCCGATGGAGGAGACGCAGGCCACCCGCTGTTACCTCGGTCTTCTCTCTACTGCGGTTCGCTCGTAGATCGAGAGATGTATGTGACCAACTTGACCAGATTGACCAATTCAGCGCGCGCCGAGTTCTGGGAGGCGATGCGAACCGGGGAGCCAGTTGATCGGCCCGTCGAGCTGGAAGAGCATGCGCCGGTCGAGCACGAGGCGTTGGTGGTTGAGATCCTAGTTGGGCAGCTCCACATGAGCGCCGAGCAGATCGAGGGGTTGAGCGAAGAGGAGGCCATCGAGCTCGTACACAAGCACTGGTCCCGCGAGCGTCGATAGCCGCCAAATGGCCCGTGATGCTGGTGGTGATGGTCACCATGATCTCGGTTCTGTGCTACGCCTCCCCGAACGTGAATGTGGCTGCGAAGAAGATCCAGCTCGAGCCGCGGGCCGAGCCCGAGGAGCCACGCACCACGTGAAGTTCATCTTCCTGCCATTCAGCATCGTCGGCGGCCTTCTGGCGGGGCTGATCGCGACGAAGCTCTTCGAGCGGATCTGGGGCCTGATCGACAAGGACGAGCCGCCGGACGCCAAGCACCGCGAGGTCAGATACGCAAAGCTGGCCGCGGCGCTGCTCCTGGAGGGAGCGATCTTCCGATTCGTCCGCGGCACTCTTGACCACAGCGCCCGCCGGGGCTTTCGACGGCTCACCGGCACCTGGCCGGGCGAGGAGGCGCCGGAGCCCGAGTAGGCGGCGGCTCGCGGCGCCGGGAGAGGCGCTCACCACGTGTCGACGAAGCGCCCACCCCTGCCTCGCGGAGGTCGGGCCGGTCGCTCACCGCGCGCAGTATGGCGCTGATCGCGCACACCCCGTAACCAAATCGGCGCGCGCGGCGCTTATAGGCCGAGACGAACGATCACAGGAGGTAGGAATGAAGCGAGCGATCACACTCGCGCTTACCTGTGCCGTTGCCGTCGCACTTCCCGCGGGCAGCGCGATCGCCGGCAACGGGAACGGCAACGGCGAGGGGCATGGGAAGAGCGTCGCCGCGAAGGAGTGCGCGGCGCAGAAGAAGGAGGACAAGGGCGCGTTCCGGGCCCTGTACGGCAAGCACGCGATGCGAAACTGCATCCGGGGCACGGAGTCGGTGACCCCGGACGAGTTCGCGAACGCCGCGCAGGAGTGCCGCGACGAACGCAATGCCGACCCCGAGGGTTTCCGGGAGTTCTGGGGGACCAACGCCCCGAAGGGCGAGAAGTCGAAGGGCGCGAAGCGCAACGCGTTCGGCAAGTGCGTTTCGGCCACGGTCAAGGAGAACGGCGACGAGGAGGAGGAGGCGCCGACCGTCTGAGCCGCTCGCGAAGCATCCGACTGTGCGCCGGCCCGGCCGCCCAGCGGCCGAGCCGGCGGCGCTAGATGGAGGCCGCCCCGACCCGCTCGAATGCAAGCCGGGCCAGCACGCCCGCGACGAGCGCCGCGACGCCGGCCATGACCAGCGCGGCCCGGGGGTCGAGCTGCTCGGAGAGCCATCCCGCGAGCGGGGCGCCGATCGGGGTCGTTCCGAGGAAGACCACGGAGTACAGCGCCATCACCCGGCCGCGCATCGCCGGCTCGGAGGCGAGCTGCAGCGCCGAGTTGACGCTCGCGGCGAGGATCACGCTCGCGGCGCCGAGCGGCGCCAGTGCGAGCAGCTCGAGCCCGATCGACGGCGCGCCCGCAGCGAGCAGCGCCAGGGCGCCGAAGCCGATCGCGGTCCCCACGAGCAGCGCCGGCGTGACGCGGCCGCGGGCGCCGTTGGTCAGCGCCCCCACGACCGCGCCGATCCCCATCGCGCTGACCAGCGCCGCGTAGGCCGAGGCGCCGCCCTCGAAGCTGAACCGCGCCAGGAGCGGCAGGATCGCCTGGAAGTTGAACCCGAGCGTGCCGACGATCGCCATCAGGCCGAGCGGGATCCATAGCTGTGGCGTCGCGCGCACGCACCGAAGGCCAGCGCGCACGGCGCCCGCCTGGCGGGGCGCGAGCGCGGCGGGTCGCAGCTCATCGCCGTCCATGCGCACGAGCGCTCCGATCATCACCGCGAAGCTGGCGGCGTTGAGCGCGAAGCATGGCTCGACGCCGACGGTGGCGATCAGGACTCCGGCGAGCGCCGGCCCACACCCCGAGCAGCAGCATCGGCAGGAACTGAAGCGCCGTCGTGAAGCCGACAGCGACGCCGCTTCCGGTCAGCGACAGCACGACCCAGATCTCGGCAACCGTCTGCATCCAGTTGCCCGAGATCGAGACGAGCTGGCCGACGAAGAAGCGCCGGTAGTTGGGAATGCGAAGGCTTGCGAAGGAGCGGTCGAGCGCCGCCTTCAAGCGCGCTCATCCTCGAGCATCCGCTCCAGCACCTCGGCGGCGCGCGCGAGCGAGTCGACGTCCTCCGCGGGAAGGTCTCGCATCCTCCTCGCCAGATACGCGGTCTTCCGCTGCCGGAGCCGCCGCACAAGGTCGCGACCCGCCGAGCTGACGCTGACGATCGCGGATCGGCCGTCGGCCGGATCGGGGATCCGCTCGACTAGAGCCGCGTTCACGAGCCGGGCAAGGATCCGGGTCGCGCTGGGCCGCTTGATCCGCTCCCGCTCGGCGAGCTCGCCGACCGTGTGGTCCGAGTACGGCCGCGGCTACGGCTACGTCCCGCTGGTGTTGCCGGTCCTCGGCCTGATCTGGCGCCGCAGCGCAACCGTCAGGCCAGAATGCGCCGCTTCTCCGCGGCCAGCTCCTCCTCGGAGAGAACCCCCGACTCGCGCAGCTTCCCGAGCCGCTCGAGCTGCGCGATCCGCTCCTCGTCGGGGGAAGCGGGTGGCGGGGCGGATGGCGTGCGGCGCTCGCGGGCCTGGCGCACGGTGTCCGCGAGGCGCTGCGCGGTGCCCGCCGGCGTCCCCGTCGCGATGCGGTCGGGGAACTCGCGGATCACCTGGCGGCGAAGCATCTCGACGCCGAGCGCGAGGAGCACGATCAGAAGCAGCGAGAGGCCGAGCCGACGCGTCGCCTCGGTCGGGCTCCACCAGAAGATCAGCACGAGCAGCACTGCGAGCCCGCCGTACGCGTACGCGGGCTGGCGCAGGTACGGCGTGACCGCGTGGCGAATCCACGTCGCGGCACGCGTCGGCCCCGCGAGCCACGCGGCGAGGACGATCACGATCCCGTAGCCGATGATCGCCTGACCGGTCTCGGTGAGGAGAGAGGTGCCGATGTTCCAGGCCGCCTCGACGGCCGGCTCGGAGACATCGGTGTCCGAGAGCGAGCTGGTGACCGCGTTGCCGGCGATCCCGTGCGCGAACAGCACGAGCGCCCCGACAGCGACGAACGCGAACCCGACCGATCGCAGCGCCTCGCGCCGCCACCCCGGCGCGATATAGATCGCCACGGCGTACAGCGCCAGCGTGAGAGCGGTGAGCACGAAGGCCAGCGTGCGCAGGAGGTCGACCCCCGTCTGGACCGACTCGAGCTCGTCGGAATGCAGGATCTCGAGCTCGGCCGCCTCGGGCGGGAGCTTGTCGGCGATGTCTCCGCTGATCCCCACCTGCGCCGCGATCTGCGCCACGATCGGCTCCAGGTGCAGGGTCACGGTCCCGTTGTCCTTCGACACCGCCTCCGACTTGTCGTCGATCACCGCGAGGAGCTGCGAGTGGGCGGCGCGGTTCGCGTCCTCCCACAGAGCCTGGACCTTGGGCTGGGCCAGCGCCCGGCGCGAGGCCTCCCCGGCGACCTGGCGCAGGCCGCCGGCGGCCGGCCCGGCCAGTCCCTTGGCCTCGGGCGGCAGCCGCTTCTCGATCTGGGCCTGGACGTCGACGTTGTCGAACAACTCCGCGACGAGGAAGTCGGAGAGCGCGTCCTCGATCTCCTCATTCTCGATCAGCTCGCCGCTCGTCTCGGTCCAGGTATCCGTCTCCAGCGCCTGCCGCTTCGCCCACAGCGCGAAGACGGAGAAGAAGCCGATCACCGAGGCGAGGACGATCAGCGCGATCGAGATCCGCCGGCGCGTCCTCGCCGTCCCCGTGGCTGTGTCAGCCATGCTCCACCCTGTCCGCCGAGTCTATGGCAGCGACGCGCGCCAGCGCCGCCGCCGGACGGATGTCGGTGCTATTGGTGCAGGTGCATGAGCATCCGCGCCGGCAGCTACACGTTCCGCCACGTCACCTACGACGCGCCGAGCGACGTGCTCTACGCGGCGATCGACGCTCCCCGTCCCGGCACACGGCGGGAGACCCCGGAGTCCGACGTGCTGCGCTTCGACGACCGCGGCGAGTTCTTCGGCGTGATCCTGCGCAACCCGCGGGCGCGGCTGGAGCGCGAGGGGGCGGTCAACCTCACGCTACCCTCGGGCGACCTGGTCAGGGTTCAGGGGATCGAAGCGGCGATCCGCGGCCCTACTTGACGTTCTTGGCGCACACGATCCCGAGCACGGACTCGGTCGGGGCACCCCCATTGTTGGTGACGCCGATCGCCCAGCTCGTTAGCGAGGTCGGCGCCGAGAGGCCCAGGAATGTGTCCGTGTTCGTGGTGAAGAAGTAGCCCGTTATCGCCTTGCCCTGTGGGCAGTCGAAGTCGCCGCTGTCCGTGCCGCCCGCGGGGACGGTGGCTGGGTCGGTTTCAAAGAAGATGAACTGCGGCTTCTTTTTCTTCTTGCTCGCCTGAGCGAGCCCCGACGCGCTGACCGGCCCGCTTGGGGCGGCCACTCTGTGGACGTCGCTCCGGGGCGTCGAGTAGCCGGTGTCCACAGACCGCATGTCCGGTCCCTCGCCGCTGAAGCCGTTGGCCGCGAAGGCGGCGAGCGCCACCGTGGCGATGACCGCGACAATCCCTACGAGCCTGACTCGCATCGAAGCCCTCCTTCCCGTTGCCTCCGCGGTCGATAGTAGACGCTCGCGGTGCTCGAAGTCACCGCTCTGCCAACCTCACAAAGGAGCCCCGATGGTCGTTTACATGGGTGAACCGTGAGCGCAGCAGAGCTTCCCCCGTTTCAGACGTTCCTCGACGAGCATCGTCGGCCGGTGCTCGGGTTCCTGCGCGCGATGGTGGGCCCGAACGACGCCGAGGACTGCTTCCAGGAGACCTTCCTCGCCGCGCTTCGCGCCTACCCTCGCGCCGAGGGGCGCAACCTGAGCGCATGGGTGCTGACGATCGCGCGGCGCAAGGCGATCGACCACCACCGTGCCCGCGCGAGGCGGCCGGAGCCGGTCGCCGAGCCGCCGGCGGTCGAGTCCGACGAGAGCCGGGACGGCCTCGGAGGGGGGGAGGCCTGGGCACGGGTCGCCGAGCTCTCGGCGGGCCAGCAGGCCGCGCTCGCACTCCGCTTCGCCGCCGATCTGCCCTACCGGGAGATCGGCGCCGCGCTCGGGACCTCCGAGGCGGCGGCCCGGCGACGCGTCCACGATGGACTCGAGGCGCTCCGGGAGCGGCTCGGGACGACGACCAAGGAGGACCTATGAGCACGCAGACCTCGTTCAACGCATTGGAGCGCGACCTTCGCGCCGGCCTCGACAAGGCCGGTGAGGACGCGGGAGCGATCACGAGCCGGCTCGCGGAGAGGGCCGCCGGAGAGGGGCTGCTCGACGTCGCGTACGCGACGGCGGACACGCCGGTCGGGCCGATGTTGATCGCCGCGACCCCACGCGGCCTCGTCCGGGCGGCGTTCCCGGGGGAGGAGCCGGACGACGTGCTCGCCGAGCTCGCCCGCGAGGTCTCGCCGCGGGTGCTGGAGTCGCCCGCCGAGCTCGATCCGGTTCGCCGCGAGCTCGAGGAGTACTTCGAACGGCGCCGCCGCAGCTTCGATCTTCCGCTCGACTGGCGGCTCAGCCACGGCTTCCGGCGAGACGCGTTGAGGGCGCTCGTCCGGATCCCGTACGGCGAGACCGTCACCTACTCGGAGCTCGCCACCAGCGCCGGGAGCCCCCGGGCCCACCGCGCGGCAGGCTCCGCGTGCGGCTCGAACCCGATCCCGATCGTGGTTCCGTGCCACCGGGTCGTGCGCACCGGTGGCGAACTGGGCGGTTACGGCGGGGGGATCGAGGTGAAGGAGTACCTGCTCGGGCTGGAAGGCGTCAGAACGGAGTGACCTCCGCCGCCTCCGAGCGGCGAGTCTCCCGGCTCTCGGTGGCGGACCTTGTGATAGCCGATGAGTTTTGGCCCGGCCCGCGGTCTGAAGGGTACGTTCTAGTTATCAGGCGCCGGCCCGCCGGCGCGGAAAGGAGCACACATGGGACAAGCGGTAGTCCATTTCGAGGTCATAGGTAAGGACGGGGAGAAGCTCCAGCGCTACTACTCCGACCTCTTCGGGTGGGAGATCGACTCCGACAACGAGATGAATTACGGGGTCGTGCAGCGCGACGGCAATGTCGACGCCGACGGCGTCGGGATCGGCGGGGGCGTCGGAGGAGCGCCGGAGGGCTACGACGGCCACGTCACGTTCTACATCGGGGTCCCCGACGTCGAGGCCGCGCTGGCCAAGGCGGAGAGCCTCGGAGGGTCGCGGATGATGGGCCCGGACAAGGTCATGGAGGGGATCGAGATCGGCCTCTTCAACGACCCCGAGGGGCACCTGGTCGGCGTCGTCAACACCACCACGTCGGCGTCCGAGATGGAGGTGTCGAGTACCACCGAGCAGAGCTGAGCGCGCTACGCGCACGCCGGCTTGATGGGCCCCGCGGCGGCAGGGCCCTTCGTTTGCGCGCTTGCAGTGCAGGAGGCACGGGCGCGAACGGGAACCTCGCAGCCGGACCGATGTCGATCGTCGATTGCGCCCACTACCGCGATGGCGTGCGCCAGCACGAGGGCCCGCTTGGGATCGAGGAGGCGGCCGCGCGCCCGAAGGGCGACGGGGATTTCGTGTGGCTCGGCCTGCACGAGCCGCCCGACGAGGAGATCGAGGCGGTGCAGGGGGCGTTCGACCTCCCGGAGCTCGCCGTCGAGGGGTCGGCCCGGAGCTTCAGGGCTTCTTCCGCGACGTCGCCGACCACGCGCGGCGGGTCGACGAGGAGGTGATGGGGCAGCGCGAGCTGCTGACCAGCGTCCTGGAGGCGAATCTCGCTCTGCAGAGCGTTCGCCAGAACGAGGTCGTGCGCCAGATCTCGGCCTGGGCGGCGATCATCGCGGTCCCGACTTTCATCGCCTCGGTCTACGGGATGAACTTCCAGCACATGCCCGAGCTCGACTCCCCGGCCGGCTACCCGCTCGCGCTGGCGGTGATGGCGACCTGCGTGCTCGTGCTGCACCGCTTCTTCAGGCACATCCGCTGGCTCTGAGCCCCACTCGCCCGTAAGGGCCCGGCGCTACGCTGAGCGAGATGCCGGTCGGGCACGTCGGGTCGGGCACCTATGAGCCTCTCCAGCTGCTGCCACTGGCGGTGGCGGCGGTCGCCTACGCGCTTCGCGCCCGCACGCTCGCCCGGCGCGGCAAGCCGGTCGGTCCCTGGCGGCAGCTGAGCTTCGCCTCGGGGGTGGCCTTGATCGTGGTCGCGCTCGTCTCGCCGCTCGCCCACATGGGCGAGGAGCTGCTCGTCGCGCACATGGCGCAGCACCTCGTGCTCGGCGACCTCGCCGCGCTGCTGATCGTGCTCGGCCTCACCGGCCCGCTGCTCCAGCCGCTGCTCTCCGCGCCCGGGCTCGGTTGGCTCCGCGCGCTCGTCCACCCCCTGGTCGCGCTGCCGATCTGGCTCACGAACCTGATCCTGTGGCACGTCCCCGCTCTCTATCAGGGGGCGCTGTCGAACGAGGCGCTGCACGCGCTCGAGCACGCCTCGTTCCTCGGCGCGGGGGTGCTGATGTGGATCGCGCTCCTCGGCCCGCTTCCGAAGCCCGACTGGTTCGGCAACCCGGCGCGTCTCGCCTACGTGATCGTGATCCGCTTCGGTGGCGCGGCGCTCGGGAACGCGTTCATGTGGGCGGGGACGGCGTTCTACCCGGACTACGCGCCGGGCGAGGCGTCGTGGGACATCGCTCCGCTCGCCGACCAGGGCGCGGCGGGAGTGGTGATGACGATCGAGCAGGGCCTCGTCACGCTGGGCCTGTTCACGTGGCTCTTCTTCCGCTGGGCGAACGAGACCGAGGAGCGCCAGCGCCTCCTCGACCTCGCGCACGCCCGAGGAATCCCGCTCGACGAGGCGCGGGCGGCGCGGGCGGTCGCGGCGGGACAGGGCGATCGCCTCGAGGCGCGGCTGCGCGGGCAGCCGGTGGGGGCACGTGACGCGTAATCGGTTTTTGTACGCGTTCATCTTCGTCGTCGGCACCGGCAGCCTCGGGGCCGAGATAGCGGCGGCGCGCCTGATGGCGCCGTTCTTCGGCGCCTCGACGATCGTGTGGGCCAACACCATCGGGGTCGTGCTGGTGGCGCTCTCGATCGGCTACTGGCTGGGCGGCAGGATCGGCGATCGCCACCCGCACCTCCGGGGGCTGTGCCTGCTGGTGCTGGGCGCGGCGCTGTTGCTCGCCCTGATCCCGTTCGTGGCCCAGCCCTTCTTCGAGGTCTCCGTCGACGCCCTCGACTCGATCTCGGCGGGGGCATTCGTAGGCTCGCTCTTCGCCGTCTTGGCGCTCATCGCCGTGCCGGTGGTGCTGCTCGGTGCGGCGTCGCCGTATGCGATCCGGCTCGCCATCCCCGACGTGGAGCACTCCGGCCGGGTCGCCGGTCGCCTGTACGCGATCTCGACCGCCGGCTCGCTGGTTGGGACCTGGCTGTCGGCGCTCGTCCTCATCCCCCTGATCGGCACGCAGCGCACCTTCGTCGTCTTCGCCCTCGCGATCGCGCTGGTCGCGACGATCGGCCTCGGGTGGCGCTATCTCGCGGTGCCCGCGGTGCTCGCGGGCCTTGTCGCGCTTCCGGTTGGAACCGTGAAGGCGACCGACGAGGGAGAGGTGCTGTTCGAGGACGAGACGCCGACCCAGTACGTGCGGGTGATCGAGGAGCCCGACGGTGAGCGGCTCCTTGAGCTGAATGAGGGCCAGGCCGTGCACTCCGTATACCGGCCGGGCAGCTACCTGACCGGCGACGTGTGGGACGGCTACCTCGTGCTCCCGTTCGCCGGCCTGCGCGAGCGTCCGGAGCGGATCGCGATTCTCGGCAATGCGGCTGGCACGACCGCGCGGGCGTACGGCCACTACTTCCCCGACACCGAGGTCGACGGCGTCGAGATCGACGGAGAGCTGACCGAGTTGGGGCGTCGCTACTTCGATCTCGACAACCCCAACCTGCGCGTCCACCACGAGGACGCCCGCCCCTGGCTGCGGCGAAGCGAGGGCGGGTACGACGTGATCATGGTCGACGCCTATCGCCAGCCCTACATTCCGTTCTATCTCGCGACGCGGGAGTTCTTCGAGCTGGTGCGCGACCGCCTCGCCCCGGGCGGGGTCGTGATCGTGAACGCCGGCCACCCGGAGGGGAACGACGACCTGGAGTCGGTGCTCGGCCGCACGATGGCCGAGGCCTTCCCGACCGTGCTCCGCGACCCGATCGAGCCAACCAACACCCTGCTGCTCGGCGCCGAGGGCCCGGCGTCGGCAGCGCGGCTTCGCGACCGGCTGGGTGAGCTGCCGCGCGGGCTCCGGCCGGTCGCCGAGCAGTCCGCCGCGCGGATCGGCCCCCGCCTCGACGGCGGCCGTGTGTACACCGACGATCGCGCCCCGGTGGAGTGGCTGATCGACCGCTCGATTCTGGGCTACGCGGCGGAGGACGAGTGAGCTCGAGGGACCGGTTCCTCTCCTGGCTCGTCACCGGCCCGGTCGGGCGGCTGGTCGCCTTCATCCTCGATCTGGGCGCCGCGCTGGCGAACGCGACGCTGCGCCGCGGCCGGGACGCGTAGGGTTCCGCTCCGATGAAGACCTCGGTAAAGGAGCTTCCGGACTCGCGGGTGCGTGTGGACGTCGACGTGGACGCCGCCGACCTCGACCGCCGCGTGAAGCGCGCCGCCCGCGGGCTGGGCAGCGAGCTCCGCGTCCCCGGCTTTCGCAAGGGGAAGGTCCCGCCCGAGGTGGTGCTGCAGCGAGTGGGTCGCGAGGCGGTGATGGAGGAGGCGCTTCGCGAGGCGCTCCCGGAGTGGTACGAGCGCGCGCTGCTCGAGTCCGGGGTGACGCCGGTGGGCGACCCCAAGCTCGACGTGCCCGGGCTCCCGGCCGAGGGCGAGGGGTTGAGCTTCTCGATCGAGGTCGCGGTGCGGCCGCCGGCCAAGCTCGGCGACTACCGGGGGCTCGAGGTCGGCAGGGCCGAGGTCGAGGTCCCGGACGACGCCGTCGGCGCGGAGCTCGACAGGCTTCGCGAGGGCTTCGCCAGCCTGCGCCCGGTGGAGCGCGCCGCGGGGGGCGGCGACTTCCTGCTCGTGGACTACCGGGGCGAGATCGATGGGGAGGCGTTCGAGGGCGGGGAGGCGCGCGACTTCCTGCTCGAGCTCGGCACCGAGGGTTTGCTGGAAGGGTTCGACGAGGCCCTGACCGGCTCAGAGGCGGGGGACGAGCGAGATGTCGAGGTTCGCTTCCCCGACGACTACCGGCCCGAGGAGCTCGCCGGCAAGGACGCCACCTTCAAGGTCGAGGTCAAGGAGGTTCGCGAGAAGCAGCTCTCCGATCTGAATGATGACTTCGCGGCCCAGGCCTCGGAGTTCGACACGCTCGATGAGCTGCGGGGGGACGTGGAATCGAAGATTCGCGATGCGCTCGAGCAGCGCGCCGACGACGAGTTTCGCCAGGACGCCGTCGACGCGGTCGTCGTGGAGGCGACCGTCGAGGTGCCCGACGACGTGGTGGGCGCGCGCGCGACGGACATGTGGGAGCGGGTGGAGCGCTCGCTCCAGGCGCGCGGGATCGCCCCCGAGACCTACCTGAAGATGCAGAACCGCTCCCGCGACGAGCTGATCGCCGATGCCCGGCCCGAGGCCAAGCAGGCGCTCAAGCGCGAGGCCGTCCTCGCCGCGATCGCGGACGCGGAGGAGATCGAGGTGAGCGACGAGGAGCTGGTGGACTCCCTGCGCCACGCCGCCGAGCACGAGGACGTGGAGCCCGAGAAGCTGCTCGAGCGCCTGCGCTCCGCGGGGCGCGACGGCCTGCTGCGCGAGGAGCTGCGCCTGCGCAAGGCGGCGGACATCGTCGCGGAGTCCGCGAAGCCGATCCCCAAGGAGCAGGCCGAGGCGCGGGAGAAGCTGTGGACCCCGGAGAAGGAGAGGCCTCCCGAGGGCGGTCTGTGGACCCCCGGGGACGAGCCGCCCGAAGGCCGCCAGTGAGGGTACGACCGCTCGCTAGACTGCTGCGTCCATGAGTCCTCTGGTCCCAATGGTCGTCGAGCAGACCTCCCGCGGGGAGCGCGCGTTCGACATCTACTCGAGGCTGCTGAATGAGCGGATCATCTTCCTCGGGACGCCGATCACCGAGGACATCGCCAACCTCGTCGTCGCGCAGCTGATCCACCTCGAGTCGGAGGACCCCGACAAGGACGTCAGCATGTACATCAACTCGCCGGGCGGCTCCGTGTACGCGGGCCTCGCCGTCTACGACACGATGCAGTACATCAAGCCCGACGTGCAGACCATCTGCGTCGGGGTGGCGATGAGCATGGGGGCGCTGCTGCTCGGCGGCGGCGCGAACGGCAAGCGGATGGCACTGCCGAACTCGAAGATCCTGATTCACCAGGTCTCCGGCGGCTTCCAGGGCCCCGCGGCGGACATCGAGATCCACGCGAAGGAGATCATCGACGTGCGCGCCCGACTCGACGAGATCATCGCCCACCACACCGGCCAGGAGGTGGACAAGGTCGCCAAGGACACCGAGCGCGACTACTTCATGACCGCCGAGGAGGCGAAGGAGTACAGCCTCGTCGACCGGGTGATCGAGCAGCACTAGCCGTAACTGCGCCGAGGTCCCGGTGACCCCGGCGCTAGCGGCGGTCCCCCCGCCCGTTCGGCGTACGTAGCGGAGGGGGCAAGTAGGGGAGGCAGTTGCGGGAGTGCCGGCGTCGCCGACTCTCGGAACGCGACGCCACCTGTCGATAACCGCACACTCGCGGGGGCGCGGAGCGCCCGTGTGCACTTGACCTCGGTATGCGAGGCAAACCTCACGCGCGCGGCTCGAGCGGCGCCGAGTGTGCGGTTCGCGACGCCGAATCGGCCGATCCGGTGATCGCCGCGATCGCCGGCCGGCAGCGCGGCGTGGTCAGCCGCCGTCAGCTCCTGGCGGCGGGCATCGACCGCGGCGCGATCGAGCGGCGTCTCCGCGCGGGCCGCCTTCATCCGGTGCACCGCGGGATCTACCTGGTCGGTCATCGCGTGATGGCGGATCGTGCCCGTGAGGCGGCGGCCCTCCTGGCCTGCGGCAGCGGCGCGGTTGTCAGTCACCTCAGCGCAGTGAACCTCCTGCAACTGCTCTCGTACCCAGCCAAACCCTGCCGGTCGACATCACGCTCCCGGTGCGCCAGGTGGCCCGGAGACCGGGCATCAGGGTCCATCGCATGAGGGCTCTTGACCGGTGCGACGTGCGTGCAGTCGACGGCATTCCCGTCACCAGTCCGGCGAGGTCCTTGCTCGATCTCGCGTCCGTTCTCCCTACGAGCGAGCTGGAACGCGCCCTCGCGGAGGCCCAGGTTCGCCGGATCGTCACACGGCGTGCCCTGGTCGACCAACTCGAGCGCAACCGCGGACGATCCGGTGTCCGCGCGCTCCGCCGCGCGGTTGAGGTCCCCGGCGGCCCGGCGGCGACCCGCTCCGAAGCCGAGCGACGCCTGCTGCGGCTCGTCCGCGCCGCTGAGCTCCCAGTCCCGCGGGTCAACGCCCGCCTCGGCCGCTACGAGGTCGACTTCATGTGGCGCGAGCAGCGGCTGGTGGCGGAAGTCGACGGGTACGCCTATCACGCCAATCGCCGCGCCTTCGAGCGTGACCGCGAGAGGGATGCGGCGCTGGCGGCCGCCGGCTACACCGTCCTCCGCCTCACCTGGCGCCAGCTCGTCAACACACCCGAGGCGGTGGTCGCGCGTCTCGCGGCGGTGCTCGCCGCCCGTGCCTGAACGAGCTCCCGCCCGTGCGGGTAAGCTCGCGGCCGTGAGGTGGGGAACGAGACGGATCGCCGTCGCGACCGGCGTCTGCGCCCTCGTCGCCGCGCTGGTCGCCGCCGCCCCGGCGAGCGCCGCCAAGGGGAAGCGGAAGATCCACGTCCGTCCCGGACAGGACGCGATCTCGAGGGCGCTGGCCCGCGCTGACGACGGCGACGTGCTCCGCATCCACAAGGGCCGCTATCGCGAGGAGCTGACGATCGACGAGCGGGTCAAGCTGCTGGCGGCCGGGAAGCGCCGGCCGGTCATCGACGGGGACTGCGCGACCCGGGCCACGATCGAGGCGCAGACGGACCGTGTCCGTCTCCGCCGGCTCAAGGTGGTCGGCGGGAGCGCGATCGAGGTCGACTTCAACGGGGTCTCAGGGGGTCGCGCCAGCGAGCTCATCGTCCGTGACACCTGTGACGCGGAGTACGGGATCAACCTCTTCGACACGGGTGCGACGGCAATCGTCAAGAGCAGAGCGTTCGGCTTCCAGGACGCCGGGTTCTACATCGGGGAGATCACGAGCACCCCGACCGGGCCGATCCGGCTTCGCCGCGGCGAGTCGTACGGGAACCTCCGGGGCGTGATCGTCGAGAACTCCTCCGGCGGCGATATCCGCGTCACCCGGAACGACCTCCACGACAACAGCATCTTCTTCGGCCCGGCGCAACCCACCGGGATTCTGATCACGAACAGCGACGGCGTGCTCGTGAAGGCGAACGACGTCGCCG
>JBOGZH010000191.1:0-3191 GCA_050697095.1 Solirubrobacterales bacterium | reverse complement strand
CTGGAGCCGGGGCAGGCAGGCGCGGCCTCCGAGGCAGCCCGCGACGCCTTCATCGAAGGGCTCACCGGCGCGATGCGCCTCTCCGCGGCGGTCGCACTCGCGGGCGCGATTCTCGGCTGCGTCCTGATCCGGGCGCGGCGCGAGGCGGCCGAGCCGGAGGCGGCCGTCGCGGCGGCGAGCGGCGGCGAGATCGCCTCGGCCGAGCACGCCGCCTGAATCGGACCTATCGTCCGGCCCGATGCCGGACCGGGACAGACAGGAAGGACTCCGTATCCGGGTCGCGGGCGCCGAGGACGCGGGCGATGTGACCAGCCTGATGGTGGCGTTCCGCGACTGGTGGCAGCGCGACGAGCCCAGCGACGAGAGCTTCGCGGCCGGCGTCGCGCGGCTGCTCGAGGATCCGGCGACCGAGTTCCTGCTTGCGGCTGCCGAGGGGCGGGCGGCGGCCGGGGTGTGCCAGCTCCCTACCGGTACGGGCTGTGGTACGACACGCCCGACTGCTGGCTCGAGGACCTGTTCGTGGAGGAGGGCGCGCGGCGGCTCGGGATCGGGCGCGTTCTGGGGCAGGCCGCGCTGGAGCGTGCTTCCGAGCGCGGCTGCCGGCGGGTGCAGCTCGACGTCAACGAGGCCAACCCCGAGGCCCTGGCGCTGTACCGCAACCTCGGCTTCGACCCGCTGCAGGACCCGCCGGGGGGCAACCTGCTGCTGATGACCCGCTGGCTCTGAGGCACCGGTTCAGAACCCAGTGGTGGCGCACCAGCCATGTCTTGCGGTGCGACTGACCGTGGGCGGGTAATCGGCATGAGATGCAGTCGTCGCGGGGCCGCTTCCGCTCACCCGTGCCCTGGCATTTGCGAGAAGCGTCAAGTCGGTGCCACGTGCGCTCCCCCTTAAGGGCGGGAGGAGGCGCGATGGTGCGAGGGGGACGATTGGACACTTGGGGAGTCTCTGGACAACCCAACTGACCACTCGTCGCCGGGAGCCGCGCCGACGCGCGCTGCTCCCTTGCGCGACGAGCGGGAGTGCAAGCTCACGCTGCTGGTCTCCCCGCGAAGGGGTGCGTCAGCCTGGACGGAGCCGGTCGCCTTCTACCGGCGCAAGCCCCTCGTTGGAACGCGCGAGCGCTCAGGATCGCTTGTAGCGGCTCGCGATGTACTCGTCGACCCACGCTCGGGAACTCCGCCAGGTGCCGTCTGCCGCCTTCGCAGCCTTGAGCCGTCCTCGGATTGCCGCGACACGGAGGGCGTTTGCGGAGAGTTCGTCGGTTGCGAGCGCTGGGAGCGGCACCAGCCGGGCGGGGCCAGCGATCGCAGGCACGATGAACTTGTAGAGGTTGTCGAGCACCGCGCGCGCGAGGAACTCGCCAAGGGGTCCCTCATCGCCCTGGTCGGCCCGGCGCAGAGCGGCTAGATAGCGGGAGCGGTCGCCTTTGTAGATGATCGCGGGGGGGAATCCGAGGCGGACGAGCAGGAGGTTCTGGGCGAGCCGGCCAGCACGGCCGTTCCCGTCCAGGAAGGGGTGGATCTGTTCAAAGCGGGCATGCAGAAGTGCGAGCGCCTCGGCGATCGTGGACTCGTCCACCTTCCGGAGCCCTTGCGCATCGGTGCTCCAGTCGCGCATCAGGGCCGGCACCTCTGTCCACACGGGTGGCCGCATCCCGCCCGCAAACGGCTCGATGTCGTGCTCACGGAACGAGCCGGGACCCTCTCGCTCGGTGGCCTGCGGGTGTGGTGCGACATCCCACACGGGCGTCATCGCGAGGGTATGGACGTGTCGCACTTCCGCGAGTGAGATCAGCTTGCCGCCCTCCCAGTCTCCCGGCTGTATCCCGTGCCCATAAACCCAGTCCGCAGCACTCGCGTATCCGCGGACCTCGAGGTACTCGCTTAGCTCCTTGTTGCCGACAGCGCGGCCTTCGGCGAGCAGGGCCTCGACCTGCTTGAGCACCAGGGTGTTCCCCTCGATCGCGGTCGAATGGTGTGCCTCCTCGAGCCAAATGCCGCGCCAGATCCCCTCCGCCTCGACTGGGGACGGAAGTCCGCCGAGGCGCTCGCGCAGTTCGCCGATCTGCACGCGTAGGCGCTCGTATACGGCGGTTCGTGGTGGGCGCCCGCGCCGGTTGGCCTCAAGTTGTTTGTTCGGTTGGGCCATTGGACAACTGCACCGAACACTTTCAGCAAACTGTTCGGCTAACCCCCATCAATTAGTACCGAACACTTTACGCCCGGCCCCGCTGGCCCCTGCGGCCGTGAGCCACTCGTCCAGCGGCAGCTCAGATCCCGCCTCGGCGAGGGCGTCGGGGCGGGTGGGCGCCAGCCCGCTAACCGTCACCACTCCCAGCTGCTCGAGCGTGTCGCGGTTCGAGCGCTCGATCGGATTAGGCTCAGCGGGCCATGGGGTCATCACCACCCCTGCGACCCGCAGCCCGGCGGTGCGCGCCGCCTCGAGCGTCAGCAGCGTGTGGTTGATCGTCCCGAGGCCGGTCCGCGCCGCGACCACGATGGGCAGCCCGAGGTCGATCGCGAGATCGCGGACGAGGTAGCCGGAGGTGAGCGGGACCATCAGCCCGCCCACGCCCTCGACGACGAGCGCATCCGCCCTCTCGGCCGCGTCGCGGGCGGCGGCGAGCAGGATCGCCGGCTCGATCCGCGCTCCCGCGAGCTCCGCCGCGAGATGCGGGGAGGCCGGCGGCCCGAGGCGGTAGGGCGCCACCTGATCGGGCGACTGGCCGGCGCTCGCGGCGGCGGCGAGCAGCTCGTGGTCGGGCGGCCACTCGCCCGGGGTCTCGTCGAGCCCGGTGACGGCCGGCTTGAGCGCTGCAACGCGCTTCCCGCGGGCCGCGAGCGACGCGCAGATCGCCGCAGCGACCACGGACTTCCCGACCCCGGTGCCGGTCCCGGTGACGAAGATCCCAGGCGGGGGGTCGCTCAAGCGGCCTCGTCGAGCGATGGGGCCGTGTCAGCCCCGAGCCCGAGCTCGCGCGCGACGTCGGCCAGCACCTGGGCCGCATCGCGCAGGTCCGGCTCCTCGTGGGACGCCATCACCGTGAGGCGCAGCCGCGACGTCCCCTCGGGCACGGTCGGAGGGCGGATCGCCTGCGCGAAGACGCCGCGCTCCAGGGCGCGCTCGCAGAGCGCGGTCGCCGCACCGGCCTCCCCGACGACGATCGGGAGTATGTGCGTGGAGGACCC
>JBOGZH010000190.1:0-1761 GCA_050697095.1 Solirubrobacterales bacterium | reverse complement strand
GGTCGCCGCGGAGGAAACCAGGGCGACCCCGCGCTCGCGCTGCGCGGCGCGAAACGCCTCTAGGAGGTCGCCGTCGAGCCCGTCGAGCCGCTCGAGCGCCGCCCGGTACCGCGTGACCTCGGCACGCGCCGCGACGGCCACCTCGGCGGATTCGCGAGCGTCGCGTTCCGCCGCCTCGAGCCGGTGCTCGCGCAGGAAGGCACGCATGCGACCCGCCACGCCGGGCGCCTCGAGCTGATCCGCGAGCACCGGGGTCACCGACATCGTCAGGTCGTGGACGACCTCCAGAACGGGAAGGTGAGAGCGAGCGAAGGCGTCGAACAGCCACTCCTCGCCGAACGGGTAGGTGCCGAAGCCCTCCACGTAGGGCATGTGGGAGTGGAGGACTACGGCGAGGTCACCGACCACCTCACGCATGACAGATGGCGAGGAAGTCGAGGGCCCTCTCGAGCCGCGTGTCGCGCAGGGCGAAGTCCGACGACGAGATCGCCGGGACGAAGCGCTCGTAGAAGCGCTCCGTGATCCCCAGCGCAGCGTGGACGCCGTCCCAGCCGAGCCGCAGCGCGAGCTCGTGGGCGCGCAGCTTGCGTGCGTGGAACAGCCCCAGGATCTCGACTCGCGCGAAGCGCGGCTCGAGCAGCGCCCGGTACTCCTCGAGCGTGTACTCGCGAATGTGCCACGGGTTGCCCGACTTCACCGCCCCGGGGGGCGCGAGCGTGAGCCTGTTCGGGGTCGAGATGTACGCGAGCGGGGCCGCGCAGGCGATCGTCCGCAGCAGCCCCTCCGCGTCCCCGATGTGCTCGATGGTCTGCAGGAAGACGACCACGTCGCATGGCCCCGCGAACCGCTCGACGAGCCCGCGCTCGAAGCGCAGGTTCGGCCGCGTGTAGCGGACCCGGGCATGCTCGTGGGCCTCGGGGTTGGCGTCGATCCCGACGACCTCGGCCGCCGTGCGGGCGAGCACGTCCGAGCCGTACCCCTCTCCGCATGCGAGGTCCGCCACCCGAAGACCGCGGCAGCGCTCTGTGATCCACTCGTAGACCGCGAGGTGGCGGCGGAACCAGTAGTTCTCGGGTGGGAGGTCGGGGAGCGTTCGCTCCCCGGTCAGCTCGAGCGGGGGCACGCCCGGGGGTTGGTTGTCCTGCACGTAGCCCATGTGTCAGGTGGCAGTTGTACTGGGACGGGGCACTACAGTTCCCGCGTGCCCGGATCGCCGCAGGCCACCGTCGCGCGGATCAAGGACGCGAACGTCCGCTACCACGATGCCGCCGCGGCCTCCTACGACGCCAAGTGGGGGATCGACTTCGGCCCGACCGGCCAGGCGCAGGTGCGCGCGAAGATGGCCAAGGCGCTGGGCGGATGGCCGGATCGTGCCTTCGGGGACGCGCTCGAGATCGGCGCCGGAACCGGCTACTTCTCGCTCAACCTGCTCCAAGCGGGCCTGATCGAAAGGGCGACCGCGACCGACATCTCGGCGGGCATGCTCGCTGAGCTTGACGCGTCCGCGAAGCAACTCGGGCTCGAGGTGCGCACCGTGGAAACCGACGCCGAGCGGCTTCCGTTCGAGGACGCGAGCTTCGACCTCGTGTTCGGCCACGCCGTACTGCACCACATCCCCGGGCTCGAGATGGCGTTCGAGGAGCTCCACCGGGTGCTTCGGCCCGGCGGGGCGGTGGCCTTCTGCGGCGAGCCTTCGCGCTACGGCGATCTCGTCGCGGCGGCGCCGAAGGCGAGCGCGCGCGCGGTCGCGCCGCTGTGGCG
>JBOGZH010000189.1:0-15973 GCA_050697095.1 Solirubrobacterales bacterium | reverse complement strand
GGCCTGAACCCGGTCTTCTGCGATGTTGACCCCGCGACCTACACCATCGATCCGGACGCGGCGGAGAACCTCATTTCAAACCGGATAACCGGGATTGTCGGCGTCCATCTCTGGGGTCGGCCCTGCGACGTCGATGCTCTCACGGCACTGGCCGATCGCCATGGCCTGAGGCTGATCTTCGACGCCTCTCACGCGTTCGGGTGCTCGCATGGGGGGCGAATGGTTGGCACTTTTGGTGACGCGGAGGTGTTCAGCTTCCACGCGACCAAGCTCCTCAACAGCGCTGAAGGGGGCGCGATCGTAACCAACGATCGAGCGTTCGCCGACGGTGCGCGACTCATGAGGAATTTCGGGTTCGCGGATTACGACCGCACCGCAGGCTTGGGTATCAACGGCAAGATGAGCGAGCTCTCGGCGGCGATGGGGCTTACGTCGCTGGAGAGCTTACCCCGGTTCATCGCCGCCAACCGCCGGAACTACGACGGCTATCGGGCCGGTCTCGCTGAGGTGCCCGGGCTCTCGCTCGTGTCACACGAACCCAGCGAGCGCCACAACTACCATGACGTCGTGGTTGACGTAAGTGAGAGCGAGGCTGGGATCTCGCGGGACGTCCTACAACGCGTTCTGTGGGAGGAGAACGTCCTCGCCAGACGCTACTTCTACCCGGGCGCACATCGAATGGAGCCGTATCGCTCCGTGGCGAGGGCCGGCTCAAGCCTCCCCGTCACGGAGCATTTGGCTGCCAGGACCCTCGTGCTGCCCAACGGCGGCGAGATCGGGGCTGAGGAGATCGAGCGGGTCTGTGAGCTCGCCGCCTTCGTCGTCGAAAACGGGCCGGAGATAGCGCAGCGTCTCAGCCGCGATTGCGGGCCCTGACACTTGCCGGCCGTCGAGCTGACAGTCCTCGTCGTCACCTATGACCACGCGGACTACATCGAGACCGCGATCGACAGCGTCCTACTGCAGGAGACGGAGTTCGACTACGAGGTGATCATCAGCGAGGACTGCTCGACCGACGGCACCACCGAGATCGTGAAGCAGCTTGCCGCGTCACATCCCGATCGGATTCGACTGTTGCTCTCCGAGCGCAACCTCAACGACAACTCGGTCGTTCGCCGGGGCTTGGAGGCGGCACGAGGCCGTTACGTGGCGCTGCTCGACGGGGACGATTTCTGGACCGCGAAAACCAAGCTCCAGCAGCAGTTCGAGTTCCTCGAGGCCCATCCCGGTTGCTCCAGCTGCTTCCACAACGTCAACGTGATCTACGAGCAAGACGGAACCGCGCCCCACCTCTTCAACCAGGACGAACTGCCAAGAGACGTTGGGGCGCCGAAGCCCAAGCCGATCTCGACGCTGGCCGATATCGTGCGCGGCGATTTCATCCCAAGCTGCTCGGTCGTGTTCAGGTCCGAGATCGGTCGTGAACTGCCGTCCTGGTTCGACGAGCTGTGGGCTGGCGACTGGGTACTGCACGTCCTCAGCGCCCAGCACGGCGATATCGCCTACCTGGACGAGGTGATGGGCACCTATCGCGTCCACCCGGATGGGTTCTGGTCCATGAACTGGTCGAAGTATCGGCGCCTGTCCGACGTCGAGGAGGTGATCCGGACATACGACACCTTCAATCGGCATCTGGGCTTCTCATTCAACCGCGAGATCGAGACCGAAGCCGCCGCGCTGTACCAAGTGGCCGCAATAGGCTTCTACAAGCGAGGTGAGTACCAAGTCGCGCGGGTGTGTGCGCGGAGGTGCCTGCGACGCGTCCCGATCGGCCGGTGGCATCAGCGGTGGAAAGCGCTGGCAGTGGTTGCCTTGAGCGGATTGAAATCGTTGGCCCTGCCCCGCCGGTCCCCGGAACGTCGTCACTGAAGCGATTCTGATATTCGGCCTGCCGCGACTCGGCGCTGGCCAAGACTTCCCGCTTGGAGGTTCACAGCAGGGCCGTTAGTATCCGGCGTCCCCCGGGACGAGGCGCAGGGAAAGGGCTGTGATGGCGACCGATGGCGGACAGGGCTCGAGCGTGAAGACCGTTCACGACCTGGGCGTCGTCGAGGCGCTCCGGGCGCTGCGCCCGCAGCTGTGGCTGGTGCTCGCCGTGTCCGTGGGAGTCGCTGCGCTCGCCGCCGGGCTGTCGCTCTTGCAGGAAAAGGAGTACACGGCTTCCTCGACCCTCTATTCCCGTACCGCGGCGTCGGTGGTTCTCATCCACGGTCCGAAGCTCGACGCGAAGGGCTACCAATCGGCATTGATCGCTCCGAGGCTCGAGCCAGAGCGGGAGGCCACTACGACCGGACGACTTGCCTCGCTCGACCTCGTTTCGGATCGCGTCGCGAAGCGGATCGACGGCGGGCTGAGCGGCGAGGAGCTCAGCAGCATGCTCGAGGTCAATCCCGTGCTGGAGTCGGACATCATCGAGTTCCAGGCCACCGCACCGAGGCCGGCGCTCGCCGCGAGGCTTGCGAATGCCTACGGCCGCGAGTACGAGCGGTTTCGCCATTCGCGTGACCGGGCCGCGGTGAAGCGCGCGACGCGCGTGGTGGTGCGGCAGCTACGCGGACTCCCGGCAAGACGTCTCGCCGAGCGCTTCCTCGGTTCGCCGCGCCGACAGCTGGACACCCTGCGCACGGTCACGGCTCTCCAGTCGGGCAACGTCGATTTCATCGAGCGGGCGGAGGTTCCGTCGAGCCCATCGTCGCCGAAGCCAGCCCGCGCCGCGGCGCTTGGCCTCGGGCTTGGAATCCTGCTTGGAATCGCGCTTGGCCTGATTCGCGAACGCATCAGCACGCGGTCGAAGACCGAACGCGCAGTTCCGGAGCCGATCGTCGATCGTGTCGCGCCTCGCGGAAACCGCTAGGGCGCGGCCCCGGCGCCTCCCGGCGCCGTCGAGGACCCGAGACGGGATGATCGTCGCCGCTCGCGACCTTGCCCTGTGGGGCGTGCCGGTCGTGGCTGCCGGAGCCCTCGTCACGGTCGGCCCCCGTGCATGGGTGGCGGGATGCGTCGCCGTCACGGGCGTTGCGCTCGCCCTGGTTCCCACGCGCAGCGGCGAGCGGAGCGCAATCGGCGAGATCCTGTTCGTCTCGGTCGCGGTCGCAGTCCTGTTTGCCGGCCTCAACGCGATCCGGCCGGGCGGGGCGCTGACGGTTTCGGACTTGGCGATCCTCGCCGCGCTGTGGTTCGCGGTCCTCGGCCTGGTGGTCGATCCGGATCTAAGCCGGAGGCTGACGCCGCCCTGGTGGCTCATCGCCGCGGCCGGCGGGCTGCTGGTGGCTGGACTCGCCGCCGAGCTCTTCCCACCTGGGGAGATTCCGGAGCTGACCGATTTCGGTGATCCGTTGTATGCCGGCGTTGCCGGGGGTCCCGGCTCCACCAACCTGGCCGGAGCCGTCAGGTTGGCTGGAACCCTGCTTCTGGTTCCCGTGCTGATCGCGTCAGCCGCCGACTCGCCGCGCCGGGTCAACTTCCTCGCCGAGCTCTGGATCGCAGGGGCCCTGGTAAGCGCCGTCGTCGCGATCGTGGGCCAGCTCGATGTTTCTCTCGGCCCGCTGAGCGGGCTCGTGCACGAGTTCTGGCGCGAGCAAGCCGGGCTCACGGTGCACCCGAACATGCTGGGGCTGATCAGCGCAATGACGCTGCCGATCCTCATCGCGCGGCTCGGCACAGCCGACTGGCGACGCCGGGTCTACTACATCGCCGTGATCGCGATCCTCGTCGGCGCGATCGGCGCGAGCGGCTCCCGGATCGCCCTGGTCAGCGGGGTCCTCGGCGTGGCCCTCGTCCTGTTCCTCACCAGAGGCACGTGGAAGCTGGCGGCTCTGCTGGCCGCGGCGGCGGTGGTGGCGATCGGCGCGACCACTGTCGTCGACCTCGGCTCGGTTCCGGTCGTCCACCGGCTCACGACCGAGGGCATCGTGGATCAGCGGCGCGTGATCCTCTACGAGGAGGTCTGGGAAGCGATCCAGGCACGACCGCTTCTGGGGTACGGCTTTCAGAACCTTCGGGGCACCCACGACGTCTACCTTCAGCTGCTGCAGGCGGGAGGCCTGCTCGCCCTGCTGTCCTTCCTGCTCTTCGCCGCCGGAACGCTCACCGTGGGCGTCCGCTGCGGCCGCAGCGCACACCTTCCGCCCGACCTGCGCGCGCTGGCCCGCGGGCTCACGGCCTCGATCGCCGTGTGGCTTCTCGCCGTGCTCGTGCTGAACATCTTTCTCGACCGGTTCCTGTACGTGCCGATCGGGCTGCTTCTGGGGATCGCAGGCCTGCTTCTGAGAGCTCAGGCATCCCAGCCTTCGAGCTCCACTCCGGTCAGCGTGCGAAGCTCGTGAACCTCGCCGCGTAGCCTCTCGCGCATCCGCTCGCGAAGCGGTCCGTCATAGACGGGGCGCTCGATCTCGCGACCGCCCAAGCGGACGCGCAGCACCCGCTGGGCGGGCCAGCGCAGAAACCGGGGCAGGAAGATCCCCCGCCTCTGCGTGCGCTGCGCGACCGGCCACGCGAGCGAATAGAGGCCGGCCTTTCCCTCCGTCCGTTCCCACGTCCGCTCGAACTCCGGCGACGTGAAGGACCTGTCCACCCCGGCGAACTCGAAGATCCGCTCCAGCGTCGCCCGACGCTCTCGCAGCAGTCGCTCGCATGTCTCGATCAGGATCTGCTCGCGCGAGAAGTGCTCGAGAAACGGCCTCAGCTGGGTCGCGTAGCAGCTTTGCGTGACGTACGGGCTGCGCGGGTCCGACAGGGCTTCGGCGAGCGAGCGCCGCTCCGCCCCCGTGGCCCTCCGGTGCGCGTAGCTCGAGGCCATGCGGTCCAGGGGGTCGCGGACCAGGTAGATGAGCCTTGCGCCGGGCACCACGCTGCGGATGCGATCCGCGGTGCCTGCCGATGCGGGAAGGTTCGTGTAGCCGGTCGAGGTCTCCCCGCGCACCGGGGCGGCCGGATCGAAGTGGCTCGCGTACCAGTCGAGTCCGCGATCCCAGTTTTCGTTCTCGAGGAAGAAATTCGTCTCCTTGCGCCGGGACATGGAGATCTCCGGGTGAGCCTCGAGGTAGTTGTGGAGGCTCGTGGTCCCGCACTTCTGCGCGCCGATGACGATCAGATTGGGGAGCGCGCCCGCGCGAGCCGAGCTACGCCCCGGCCTCAGCGCTCGGCGCACACGAGGTAGTGCGTTGCGAGATTTCGGTGCTTGCCGCGGAGAGCCCATTCCTCGTATCCGAGGTACACAGCTTGCGCGAGACGGGAGAAGCGAAAGTACGAGGCGTCACGGTAGTGGGTCGTGATCGTGTGAGTGCTGAACGGTGCCAGGAGATCGTCGAGCGCCGAGTAGCGACAGCGGTCGTAGTGGGCGTCGAAGACCGTGTCTCGCGGCCGGTTCAGGAGTCGCTCCATCGCCTCGGCGGCGAGGGCCCGGGGGATCACGCGGCTTAGCACGGCATGGGCCGCGAAGGTGCCCGCGAACTGCGCCACAAGCCGACCTCCCGGTCGCAGGTAGGAGCGAAGGTTCGCGAGCGCGGTCTCGAGCTCCGGCACGTGCTCGAGCACGTTCCAGCTCAAGATCAGGCCGAATCGATCCTCGAGGCCCGGTAGCTGGTCGACCAGATCCGCGACGATGGTTTCGTCGTAGACTCCGGCGGGCGCCAGCTCGAGCTGCGCCTCTGAGGCGTCGAGCGCCACGTAGCGGCTTCCGGGTGGTCGATCGGAGACGGGGATCGTCGGGCGGCGGCCCGCACCGACGTCCAGGATCTCGACGCCGTCACGGAGAGCGGGGCGCGCGCGAGCGTCGAAGGGGACGCGGAATCCCTGGGCATAGCGGGGCGGCAGCTCGCCGCGGAGCGCGTTGCGAAACGCGCGCCACGACCCGCGACCACGGTGCTCGTGACTTCGTCGCAATTGCTCGCCGGAATTACGCGGGTCGCCCTGGTAAACGCTCTATCCTGCCGCTCGCACGTGCGCGGGGGTGCTCATGGATATTAAGGCTGCGCGCCGTCTCAAGCATCGAGCGTACGTCCGGCTGCCGGCGGTTGCGCTCCGCCACAGGGCGATTTCTCCCCGTGACGTTTTCGTGCTCTCCTATCCTCGGTCCGGGAACACATGGGTGAGGTTCATGCTCGCGCATCTGGTTCTCGGGCGCGAACCGAGCTTCGACGACGTTTTCTCTCACATCCCTCCCGTCGGCAGGCATCGGGGCGCCCCCGGAGTCCTTCCCGACGGCGGCCGCTTGATAAAGAGCCACGAACGACCCGCCCCGCCTCACGGTTCTTCCTACCGGAGGGTGGTGTATCTCGTCCGCGACGGACGCGAGGTGGCGGTTTCCTACTACGACTGGTACTTGCGCAAGGGTCTCTACGAGGGCCCCTTCGAGGGCTTTCTGCGGCTGTTCCTCGCCGGTCGCCTCGACGGCTTCGGTGCCTGGCACGAGCACGTCCGGTCGTGGCTCACCAGCGCGCCGGCACGGGCGAACGCGCTCCTGGTCGTCCGCTACGAGGATCTGTTGGTGCGGCCGACCGAGAACCTCGGGCGGATCGCGGAGTTCGTCGGCCTCGACGCCACTCCTGAGCAACTCGAGGATGCCCTCGTGTCTCGCGAGCAGGTCGAGGCGGCGCTTCTGGCGCGCGGCCCCCAGGCGAGAAGGGAGTGGGGGGAGGCACGCGGGATCGCGAGGGGGTCCTCGCGGGAATGGAGCCGCATTTCCACGCCACAGGACCGCGAGCTCTTTCAGTCCGCAGCCGGTGATGTCCTCGCGGAGCTTGGGTACGCGCGGGGAGAGCCTCCCCTGGCATCCGAACCGCGCCCGTCCGACCGGGGTGCGCACGCTTGATCCGCAGGCTTCCCGGGATCCGCGCGCTGCATCGGGAGCTTCGCTCACGCCGCGCGATCCTCCGGACGCTCGCCGGCACGGTGGCGGCGGGCGTCGCGATCCAGCTCACCCTGGTCGTGACCGGGATCGTCCTCGCGAGAGCGCTCGGCCCCGAGAACCGCGGCCACCTCGCGCTCCTGGTTCTGATCACGGCGCTGCTGTCGGCGTTGGGCCCACTCGGCCTGCCGTACGCCTTGAGCTACAGCCTCGCCCGGGTTCCTCACCGGGCGGCTGACGTCATGCGCCAGCTGAAGAGAGCGATCGTGATTCAGCTCAGCGCGGCGATTGCCTGCGCCGGCGTCCTGCTGGCCGTGCTCACCTCGAGCCGCCCGGGATACGTGCAAGCGAGCGCGTTCATGGTCCTGGTCGCGGTCCCGTCGGGGATGGTTCAGCAGTACGGCCTGGGCGCCCTTCAGGGACTGCGGCGGTTCAAGGCGTTCAACCTGCTTCGCGTCGCCCCCAACGCGGCCTTCGCAGTCTGCGCGACCGGCTTGTTCGTGACCGACACGGGGGGGTTCATCGAGCTCGCATATGCGTACGGCCTCACCCGTGCCATCTTCGCCCCCGTGACGCTGGCCACCGCATGGCGCAACGCTGTGGCTTTGCAGAGGGAGGGCGGGGCGGAGCCGCCCTCGCCCTCCTGGATCCTGCGGTTCGGCAGACGCTCACTGTTCGGCGGCGCCCCTGCCGTGGAGGCCTACCGCGTCGACCAGGCGGTCGTTGCGCTCTTCCTTCCCCCGGTGGCACTAGGGATCTATGTGGTGGCGTTGGCGCTCACCAATCTGCCCCGTTTCATCGCCCGGAGCGTCGGGATGGTGGCGACCCCGACCGTCGCCGGCGGAGCGACGCAATCGCACGCGCGGCGCACAATGTGGCGCTTCTGCTGGCTTGCCGTGCCGCTCTACCTGCCGCCGATCGTGGCGCTGTGGCTTGGCGCGCCGACACTCGTCGAGTTCTTCTTCGGTGCGGAGTTCTCCGACGCGGCGCTCATCACCCGTCTGCTTCTCGTTGCCACGGCCCTCTACTGCGCTCGGCGAGTGCTGACCGATGCGGCGCGCGGAGCGGGCTATCCCGGCCTCGGCAGCGTCGCGGAGATCGTGTCGCTGGTCTCGGTCATCCCCCTGTTCGCGGCGTTCGTGCCCCCGTGGGAGACCAGGGGCGTCGCCTACGCCCTGATCGGCTCCTCGGCGATCGCACTCGGTGTCCTGCTGGTCGGCCTGCTGCGCCCCGGCGCTCGACGTGCTGCGCCGGGTCCGGGGTGGTTCGAAGCCGCGACCCAGCCGGAGGCCGGGACGGAGGAGAACGCCAGCGAGACGCGGCACCCCGGTGGCGAGCCGGTGTCCCACTCCGCGTAATGCAGAGATTGCGGCGCCCTCCGCTCGTGTTCGTCTATCACGGCCTGGGCGAGCTTCCCCCCCGGCTCGACCCGCGGCAGATGATGCTTTCGCCGCAGCGATTCCGCCACCAGCTTCGCAGCCTCGCCAAGCGCGGATACGAGTTCGTGACCGTTTCGGAGTTTGCCGACCGGCTGTCCGACGGTGTTGGCCCCACGGCGGTGTGCGCGCTCACGTTCGACGATGGTCTGCGCGACAGCCTCGAGCTCCTCCCGGGCGTGGTCGCCGAATTCGAGGCAGCCGCCACCGTCTTCGTCTGTTCCGGGATGCTCGGCCAGCCACATCCCAGCTTTCCCCGCGATGCCGGGGTGCGACTGATGACGGCCGACGAGCTGCAACGACTGGCCGACTTCGACTCGATCGAGATCGGCTCGCACACCCGCCGCCACACGAACCTCGGCGAGGCCGACGCTGAGCAGGCCTACGAGGAGATGGTCGCGTCGAAGCACGAGCTGGAGGCGCTGATCGGGCGCACGGTGTCGAGCTTCGCCTACCCCTACTGCAGTTACTCGCGCGCCTGCCCCGAGGCGGCGAGACGGGCCGGCTACAAGGTGGCCGTCACATGCGCCCCGCACGGAGGCTGGCGCCGGTACGAGCTGTACCGCGAGAGCGCGAAGTCGCGCGACGGCAGGCTTGTCTTCGCGCTCAAGTCCAGGGGGCTGTGGCAGCCTCTTCGCGCCTCCGCTCCGCGGCGCCTCGCCCACACGCTCGCCCGGCGCCCCGGCCTAGCTCGATGACGGTCGATTCGTGACCTCGGAGTAGATCGCCTCGATCCGCTCGATGTAGCGTTCGGGCGAGTGCCGCCCGCGTACGCCCTCGAGCCCTCGGGAGGAAAGGGCCGCCCACAGGTCTCGATCATTGGCGACGCGGAGGGAGGCGTCCGCGAGCGATCTCGGCTCCTGTGAGACCAGGACTCCGCCGCCCGTATCGCCGACGTACTCCGCAAGCCCGCCGCTCGGATAGGCGACGACCGGCGTGCCCGCCGCCATCGCCTCCAGGGCCACCCGCCCGCCCGCCTCGGCGACGTGGGAGGGCACCACCACCACGCGTGCGCCGCTCACGAGCCGGTGCGCGGTGGCACCATCCACGAAGCCCTTGTAGTGCAGGTTCGGGAGCGAGCTTGCGGCGGTTTCCGCAAGCTCGCGCAGCGGCCCCGCGCCAGCGACTGTGATCTCGAGCTCGGGCGTCTGCTTCGCCAGCGCGACGACGTCCCGCACCCCCTTTGCCTCCGTCAGCCGGCCGCTGAAGACCACGCCGCGGCGGGAGTCGTAATCGCGCGGCCGTTCGTCGGTCCGCGGTTGGAAGAGCTCGACGACATCGCAATCGATCCCGTGCCGGGCATAGACGGACCGCGCGAAGCGAGATGCGACGAGCCAGCGGCTCACCCGGGGTGCGTGCACGAAGCGCCGAACCACGAAGGTCGCGGTGTTGAGCGCACGGTAGGCGCCCGCCGACTCGCGCCGGTCGAGGCGGCTCCCGCGGTCGTCCTCGGGGTGGGCGGCGACGAATTCGTAATCGTGCGCCCATTGGACCACCGGAACGCCGGCCGCGTGGGCAACCAGCACGGGAGCCACCGAGAGCTGCGGGTAGAGCTTGTGCGCCTGCACGACGTCGGGCCGGAAGTCCGAGATCAGGCGCCGCGTGGCGGCCGCCGCGGGCCGATTCCACACCGCATGTGTCGCCACGGCCATCCGCTCCGCGGTCGAGAGGCGATCGCGTGTCTCGTGCGTTACCGTCGGCGTCACGAACGCCCCGTCCAGCTGGTCGCTGCGGCCGCCCTTGAACGAGAGAAACCGGACGGAGTGGCCGCGGGCGCTGAGCAGGCCCGCGAGGTCGAGGCAGTGCCGGTCGGCTCCTCCCGTCACCCTCGTGTACTTGTTGACGAGCAGGACCCTCACGAGCGCACCGCCCGCACGCTGAGCTTGTTGCCGACCCGGCCCAACAGCCGGTCTCCGGCGCGAAGCGCGGCCAGTGCCAAGCCCGACAGGGCGGGGCGCGAAAACAGCCTGTAGATCGGACCCGCCTCGTGCCGGTAGAGCACCGCGTAGCGCTCTGCCGCGAGCGGCTCGAAGCCCCGCGAGCGCACCACCTCCGCGACCCGCTCGGGCTGGAGGCGCCGCACGACGTTGCCCGCCTCCTCCTCGTTCTCGGCCAGCCCCACCCGGACCGCAACCCGCGTCAGCGCCGCCTCGGCGGGCTCGTTGACGGAGACCGCGTGCGACGCCACACGCGCCATCTCGGAGATCGCTCCGAGCGGGTCCTCGAGGTGGTGGAGCCCGTCGTGGACGTAGACGAGATCGAACGCTCGGTCGCGAAACGGAAGCCGTTGGGCATCCGCCACCAGGGCCGCGAGCTCGAGTCCGAACCGGCGCGCCCTCTCGTCGGCGCGCCGTGCAGCGCCGAGCGAGAGATCCGCGCACGCCACCCGGGCCCCGCATCGGGCGAGGTACTCGGCATCCATTCCGGAGCCGCCGCACACGGTCAGCGCCGTGCCTCCCGGCAGGCATTTCTCCAGTCCCGCGATACCCCGCCGCAGCTTCGCGACCAGCAAGGAGCCGAACACGACCGGGACGCCGTGCGGGCGCGTCACCTCGTACTCGGGGTCGGCCTCGTGATCGAAGTAGGCGGCCTGGCGGGCCCTCCGCGTCTCCGCTGCCTCCGGGTATCCCCCCGTGCGCTTGTGCGGTGTGAGCACCGGGATCCGGCCTTCGACCAGGGGGTAGCGAGCGCGGCACACGGTGCACTCGAGATGACCGCTCCCAGGCGTCAGTCCCGGATCCGAGCAGTTCGGACAGGCGAGCCGCTCGAGCAGCCAAGCGGGCGCCTCCCCCCGTCGGTTCATGCCGAACTCACACTAGCGGACGGTGATCCGGCCACGGCTCCGACCCGTGCACGCCGGAGCAGGACCGATTATGCTGCGCAGGGCCCGGGGCGCACGTGTCGCACGCGTTCGGAGTGAGTGCATCAGGCCACCGCAGGGACCACAGAGAAGGAGTGCGGCACCGCTGTTTGGGGCTGCGAGAAACCGCGAAGGGACCGAGGACTCCCAGATGATCGCTGATCTCGATACTCGGCGTGACCGAACACGGGGATCCCGAGTCGAGGACGACGTTTCCCTTCGCGACGCGGGCGAGAGCCGCGCCGACGGGGATCGTCGGGGCTGGGACCGTCGGGGATACGTCCTTCGTCGCCTGCTCGTCGTCAGCGACGTCGCGGCGCTTGGCGCCGCCTTCGCGGTCGTGGTCGGAGTCAATGCCGCCACGAATCGGCCGGCTTTCGATTCCGGCGACTTCTTGCTCTTCCTGGTGCTCGTTCCGCTCTGGGTGCTGCTGGCGAATCTGCTCGGCCTCTACCACCTCTCGGAGCGCCGCATCGATCTCTCGTTCGCGGACGAGGTCGGTCCCGGCTTCCTGGTCATGACCCTGTGGAGCTGGTTCTGGCTCATCGGCAGGGCGGCGATCCACCACGGTCCGATTGCGGTTCTGCCTTCGCTCGTGCTGTGGGCGGCGGGCATCCTCCTGGTACCGACCTTCCGCTCGGTTCTTCACCGGCTCGCGCGGGATCGGAGCTGGTACCGGCAGGCGGTCGTGCTGATCGGCTCCCCGAGCGCGGTCGAGCGGGTGAGGCGTCGGATCGAGCGCCATCCGGAGTACGGGCTTGACATGGTGGCGACATTGAATGTCGGAGCGGAGGCAAGCGGCAACGGCCAGAAGGAGATCTCCCCGGACGAGATAGTCGCCCAGGTTCGCGCAGCGGGCGCCCGCCGGGCGATCGTCACGGGATGGCCCGAGGAGCCGAGCGGGCGGCTGGAGCTGATACAGGCGCTGATCAACTCCCGCGTTCAGATCGACCTCGTCTCGGGCGAGCCCGAGGCCCTGTGGTCGGCGGCTGTCCTCCATCACCTCGAGGGGCTGCCGATGCTGACCCTTTCGCCCCCGAGGCTGGGGCGCGCCAAGAGCCTCGTCAAGCGAGTCACGGACCTGACGGTCGCCGGTCCGCTGCTCGTCGTCCTTTCTCCCCTCCTCGCCTACATAGCGATCCGAATCAAGCTCGACTCCCGCGGGCCGATCCTGTTTCGCCAGGAGCGTGTCGGGCGTGACGGCGCGAGGTTCGAGGTGCTCAAGTTCCGCACCATGGTGGTGGGTGCGGAGACGCGCAAGCACGAGCTCAGCGAGCTGAACATCCACGCCGCCCAGCCCGAGGCGATGTTCAAGATTCCCGACGATCCCAGGATCACCGGGTTTGGCGCCTGGCTTCGGCGCTGGTCGCTCGACGAGCTGCCCCAGCTCTGGAACGTGCTGAAGGGCGATATGAGCGTCGTCGGCCCGCGCCCGTTGATCCCCGAGGAGGCGGCTCTGGTCAAGGGCCGGTACACCGAGAGGATGCGGGTGAGGCCGGGGATCACGGGTCCGTGGCAGATCCTCGGCAGAAGCGACATCCCGTTCGATGAGATGGTGAAGCTGGACTACATGTACGTGGCCACGTGGTCGTCGCGCCAGGATCTGACGCTTCTGCTGCGCACCGTGGGCGCCGTCAGTCGGGCCCGGGGCGCTTACTGACGGCGATGAGCAGGGGGAATGCCGAAGCATTCAACGGCTTCTATGAGGAGCACGTGTGGCACGTCTACGGTTTCTTCGGGTACCGGCTCGGCTCCCGCGAGGACGCCGAGGACCTGACCCAGATCACATTCGAGCGGGCGCTGAAGGCCTGGAATCGCTTCGATGAGCGCCGGGCGAGCGGGAGCACGTGGTTGATGGCCATCGCCCGCAACCTCCTGGTCGACCACTACCGGCGCGGGGGCTCCGAGCGCGCGGAGCCGATCGACTTCGCGGAGGCAGGCGAGCCGGCGGATGCGATCGAATCTCACGAGGAGAAGACGCTTGGGATCTCCCCCGAGCTCGAGGAGGCGCTCGGTCGTCTCGACCACCGACAGCTCGAGCTCGTTGCGCTCCGGTTCGGCGCCGACCTGACCGGTCCCGAGATCGCCGAGCTGACCGGGCTGAGCCTCGCCAACGTCCAGCAGATCCTCTCCCGATCCCTCAGGCGCCTCCGCGCGGAGCTCGACTCGAAGGAGACGGCGGAGAAATCCCAACCGGCCGGGAAGCGAGAGCCCAGCCCGGCTTAGGGGGCCAGCGGCCCCACCCCCGCGACCCCGATTGCCGCCGCCGCGAGCAGGGCGAGCCCCGAGCCTGCGTAGGCGCCGATCAGGAGTCGGAGCCGGGGCGGCGCCGCTCGATGCGGCTCGAGCTGCCGGGCGAGCTTCCTGCCCAGCGAACCCCGAAAGGCAGGTCGTGGGACCGGACGCTCCCTCTCGAGCTTGCGGGCGAGCCGCGCGAGGTTGTCGCGTTCCTTGGCGTCCAGCGCGGAGTCCAGCAGGGGGTCTGTGCCGCGCGGACGCCTCATCGGGTGGGATCCAGAGCCCTTACGTTGCGTCGCAGCTCGCGCTCGCCGGTCGAGGTGATCAGCTCGGAGCGAGGATTCAGGGAACGCACCTCGTGGGCGGCGTTCACGGCCGCACCCGGGTGGCCGAGTCGGGCCTCGATCCGCGACAGAACGATCCAGTTGCGCCAGTTGCCCGGCTCCTTCGAGGTCGCTCGCCGGGCCGCGCCCACCGCGCCGTCGAGATGCCCGCCGGCCTCGAGCACCAGCGCCTCCTGCAACACGGGGCGCGCGGCAAATGGCTCGAACCTCTTCGCGTCTCGCGCGCGCTCGAGGGCCGAACCGAGCTCGCCCGCCCTAACGTCTTCCTGACTCTGGCGCACGAACATCGCCCCGGCCATCGGGCTCGCGATCGCGACCAGGCAAGCGGCCGCGAGCGCCACCGGTGCGGCCCGGGCGGCGAACGACCGAGCTCTGGACGATCCCGCCCCGCTCGCCCCGCCCCGGCGGCGTCGCCGTGGGCCGGCGGTTCCAAGGATCGCGGCCGAGAGCAGCAGGAACGCGACCGGGAGCACGGGGAGCTCCCAGACCCAGTCGATCGTTGCCGCGAGGGCGAGGACGGCGCAGGCGGCGGTCGCCGCGGCGAGCATCGCACGCTGCTCCTCGCTGCCCTTGAATGCGCCCCGCGACCCCACGGCGAGCACGGTCCCGATTAGGCCGAGGAGTAGCGCGAGCCCCACGATCCCAACCTCCGCAAGCGTCTCCAGGTAGAGGGAATGGGCGTCCCGAACGAATGTCTCGACCTCCTTGTTTTGCGCCCACCAGTATTCGAAGGTGCCGGGGCCGATCCCGATGATCGGATCGGTGGCGTTCGCATCGAGGGCGGACTGCCACACCTGGTAGCGGAAGTTGCCCTTCGCGCTCTCGAGCCGCTCAAACCCCGCCCTTGCTCCGCCGGGCTCCTTGAACTCCTCCCAGCGATCGGAGAGCTGCCCGGGCAGCCCGGCGGCAAGAGCGACCACGACAGCCGCCGCTGCGGCCACGCCGAGAAGAGCCGCCGTCGTGCGCCGGGAGACGGTGGGGCGGGGGCCGACCCCATACCGGGCGGCGAGGCGAATCGCCACCTGCGCGAGGGCCACGCCCGCGCACACCACGAGGGTCACGGCGAGCATCTCGTCGCCCTGGGCGAAAGCGGTCGGGGTGTGCATGCCGTTCGCGAGGGCCTCCCGTTGGATCGCGCCTGCGACCAGGATCGCTGATCCGCCACCGACGAGGAGCAGCGTCGGGAGGATCGCGAGCCGCCGCGGGTAGAGGGCGAGGAAGGCGATCAAGCCAACTGCCGCGGCAGCGATGCCACCGCGAGAGAGCGTGAAGACGGCTGTGAGCGCAAGCGCCGGGACAGCCGCGGCGGCGAGCGCCCCGGCGGCGAGGGTGCGGGCATGCGCCGCAACGACCAGCGTCAGCGGGATCCCCATCCCGATCAGCGCGGCGAGCCCGTTCCAGTATTCGAGCGGGTAGTTGAGCCGCTGGACGCCGACTTGGACGACGCGGGCGGTGCGATCGATTGGGAACCACTCAGGATGAAGCCGGGAGAGGAGGGCAAGCGCCCCCACCAGCGCGATCGCCGCCGCGACCGCGTTGACCGTGCGGCGAAGGCCGTCTCGCCCCTGGACCGCAAGCGCGAGCGCGAACACGCCCAGGTATGCGGCCAGGCGCCCGACCTCGGCGGCGCTTCGCTCGGCGCTCTCCGACCACCCGATCCCGAGCGCCGTCCAGGCGCCGAACGCGGCCAGGAACCCGAGCGCGACCCACCCCGCCGGATGGATCCGGGCGAGGGGAAGAACGCCGACCAGGGCGCCCAGGAGGATCAGCCACCACGCGGCCAGCCCGACCTGGCTGTACACGACGATGTCGTATCCCCCGCCCTTGAGGGCGAGATAGAGGACGAGGGCGAACGGCAGCACCCAGCCCGCGAGCACGGGGCCAAGGGCGCGGGCGCCCTCGCCGAGCCGCCCGAGGTCGGCCACCCCCGAGGCGAGCTGAGCCCGCCCCGAAGCGCTATCCGCTCCCGTTTCCATGTGTCCATCTAATACGGACTCGCACGAGCAAGGCTGACGTGTTGTTACGCTCTCGCTGCGTTGTCAGCCTCTCGCTACGCGATCCGTATTACCAGGGAAATGCGAAAGCTTCCTCTCATCCTCGCGCTCGGCGCCCTGATCGCGTTTCCCCAGTACGCGTCCGGCCAGGCGAACTCGGGCATCGATCAATACGAAGAGAACATTCCCGGTGCCGGTGGCGATCGCCCCGCCGGTGGCGATGGGTCGGGTTCCGGCGGCGGTGGGGGTGGATC
>JBOGZH010000188.1:0-13452 GCA_050697095.1 Solirubrobacterales bacterium | reverse complement strand
GCGTGACCGCGGCGGTCGTGATCGGGGTCCTCCTGCTTGCCGCGCTCGCGTTCGCGTGGCGCCGGGCGCCGGGCGACCGCCCAAGCTCCCTGGTAGCCGACGCGCTGCCGCCCGCGCTGGTCGTGCTCGTCGCGGCCTCGCTCCCGTTCATCGTCGGCGGGCGCGTGGGGGTGCTCGGCGAGGGCGTCTACACGAACGATCACGCGGCGCAGCTCTTCTGGGCCGAGTGGCTCGCGACCGGCTTCGGACCCGAGCCGCGGGGGATCGAGTTCGGCTATCCGCTCGGCCCGCAGTCGCTCGCCGCGGTCCTCGCCGAGGGGACGGGTGCCTCGCTGGAGACCGCGTTCAACGGGTTCCTGCTCGCGATCCCGGTGCTCACCGCGATTGCGGCGCTGGCGGTGCTCCGTGACCTGTCCCCCGTGCGGCGGACCGTCGCCGCCTCGCTGGTCGGCCTGCCCTACCTGGCGGCGTCGTTTCTCGCCCAGAGCGCCTTCAAGGAGACCGCGATGGCGCTGTTCGTGGTCGGGTTCGCGATCGCCCTCTCCGACCTTCGCCCGAGCGGGGCCGGCGGCGAGAGCCGGAGGGCGGCCGCCGCGACGCTGGTCTCCCTCGGCCTGCTCGCGCTGGCCGGCGTCCTCACCTTCAGCCTCGCCGGCCTCGTGTGGCCGCTCGCGGCGGCGGTGATCTGGCTCGGGCTGGAGCTGGTCACGGGCCGGCTCACGGTCTCGCCGCGGCGCACCGCGGCGGCCCTGCGACCGCTGTGGCCCGCGCTTCTCGCCGGGTGCGTCGTGCTCGCGGTCCTCGCCGCGGCGCAGGCCGGCGCGATCTCCGGCTTCCTCGATCGGCTCGGGGATATCCAGTCCTCGACCGGTCGCCTGTTCAGCTCCGTGTCGCCGCGCGAGGCGCTCGGGGTGTGGCCCGAGGGCGACTTCAGGGTCGACGCTTCCGGAGACGGCGGGGCGGCGATCGCAACCCTCGTCGGACTCGCGGCGGGGGCGGTCGCGGCCTTCTGGTGGGCCCGGCGGCGCGATCTCGCCGTTCCCGCGACGCTCGCCGCCGCGATCCTCGTCTACGCGGGCGCTCGGGTGCTCGGCGGAATCCACGTCGAGGCGAAGGCGCTCGCGGTGATGGCGCCGGTGGCGATGCTGTTCGTGCTCCGGGCGCTCCTCGCACGGCGCGAGACCGGTGGACCGGCGGGATTCGCGTTGGCAGCCCTGGCCGTCGTCTTCGTCCTCGGCGCGGCCGGCTCGACCTTCCTCGCGCTGCGGGCCGCGCCGGTCGGGACCGAGGCGCGGGCCGGCGAGCTGGAGCAGCTCCGCGGGCAGGTCGAGGGGGAGCCGGTCCTCGTCCTCGTCGCGGACCGCTTCGCGCCCTACCGCCTGCGCGGCGCGCTGGTCGGCAGCCCCGGCGGCTACGTCCCCAGTCGCGGGGTGAGCGCACGACCGGGGAAGCGCTGGGACCAGGGTCGGGCGCTGGAGTTCGACTCGGTCACCCACCGGGTGCTGAACGGGTACCGCTACGTGATCACCGGCAACGCCGCGTACGGGAGCACGCCGCCGCCGGAGTTCGAGCGCGTCGACTCGACACCCTCCTACACGCTGTGGAGACGCGATCGCCAGACGCCGGCGAGGGCGGTGATCGAGCCGCCCGGCGAGCCCGGCGCCATCCTCGACTGCGAGCGGCGCGGGGATCGCGGGCTCTCCGAGCGGGGCGGCTCCGCGACCGTCGTGCCGGCGCCGGTCGTCGGCCCGCGCAAGCGATGGCAGCCGGGGAGCTCGTTCGAGCTCGATGAGTCGGCGAGCCAGTCGCTCCGACTGAGCCCTGGAAGATGGGAGGTCTCGCTCCAGTACCACAGCCCGGTCGGGCTGGAGCTCGAGGCGCCCGCCCTGCGCGAGCGGCTCGCCGCCTCGCTCGACGGGATGTTCCGCTTCGCGCCCGGCGAGGGCCAGTTCTGGCCCGCCGGCTCGATCGACGTCGAGGGCCGCGGGCCGGTTCGGTTCACCGTGCGCTCGCGGGATCTCCCGTGGGCGGGACGGGTGCTGGGCGCCGAGCGCACCTCGTGGGTCGGGGCGCTGGCGCTGACCCGCCCCGGTGAGGCGCGCGAGGTGGCGCTCTCCGACGCCTGCGGCCGCTACGTCGACCGTTACCAGCTCGGCGACTGAGCGGCGGGCGGGCTCAGCGGAGCCCGAGCAGCGCCCGCAGATCCGTCACCACCGCTGCCGGCTCCTCGGCCAACCGCATGTGGGTGACGCGGACCACCCGATAGCCGGCGAGCTGGAGCGTCGCGTCCCGCCTGCGATCGCGCTCGAACGAGCCGCGGTCACGGTGGAATGTGTATCCGTCGAGCTCGATCACGAGCCGCTGCACCACCCACACGCAGTCCACCTCGAGCCCCGCGATCGGGACGTTCACCGCCGGTCTCGGCAATCCCGCCTCGCGGCACAGGCGGAAGAACAGCCGCTCGAGCGCGGAGCGGGTTTCGGGGAGGGGCTCGTGGGACGCGAGCACCGAGCGGAGCCGGCCAGTGCCCTTACGTCCCCTGCTGGTCTCGCACATGTGCGTCAACTCGGCGACGTCGAGCACGCCGTGGCGATCGGCCGTCTCGATTGCGCGCGCGAGCCGCCGCGCGGAGAGCCCCGCGGCGAGGGAGAGAAGGGTTTGCGACGGCGTGGTGACCGGGATTCCGTCTCGCACGGCGTGCCGGTGGGGAGTTCGCGTCCTGTGAAGGATGATCCCCGCATGGGTTCGCCGACCGTGCCGCACGGTGACGTGGATGGGCCCCTCCATCGGGTCCAGCATGCCCCATAGCTCACCGGCGCTGCGGTGGCTCAGGGCAGCCGCATCCCCGCCAGCCAGAACCGCCGCGATCCAGCGCGCCCGCTGTGTGAGGGAGGCACCGGCAACCAGGTACACGCCCGCGTGGACCGGGGTGAGCCATCCCGAGGCTGTCATGCGAGCGACGGCGGCCCCGCTGACGCCGGTGACGAGCAATTGACTGCGGGCGACCACTCCGTACTGTCGCCTCGCCACCTCGGCCACCACCGCTGGTCGATGTTTTCCTCGGCCCCCGGGTGAAAGTTCGACCACCGGGACAGGGTGGGGCCGGCGAACGCGCGCGGGCGCGCAGCGTGTAGCGAAGGACGCGCGCGCCGGGTACGGGCCACTAGCCTTCCATGCGAGTTGGCTACCCATCCAAACCTCGTCTTCGTCGGCGGCACCGGGCGCAGCGGGACGCACGTCCTCGCGCGGCTCCTCGGCCGCCACTCGCGCTACCGCGATGTCGAGATCGAGGCCCGGTTCCACGTCAACCCGCGCGGGTTTCCCGACCTGCTCGCCCGGAAGGTGACGCTCGAGGAGTTCGTGACCAAGCTGCGCAGGTTCTGGTGGCACCGGATCAGGGCCGGGGAGCCGTTTCCCGCCCTGCTGCCCGGCCTGCCGCTGGGACGCGAGGAGCGGGGGCTGTACAAGATCGTCCCCCGCGAGCGCTTCGACGCCGCGGTGGAGAGGTTCGAGGGCTCCTACCGGAACGATCCCGAGGGCGCCTGCCGGAGGCTCTTCGGTGACCTGCTGTGGCCGCTCGCGGTCGACGCGGGCAAGCCGGGCCTGGTCGAGATGAGCTCCGACAACATCGCCCAGGGGCCGACGCTCGCGCACCTCTTCGCCGACGCGAAGCTGATCCACACCGTGCGCGACGGGCGCGACTCGGGCGCCTCGAAGGTCACCAAGCGCCAGAAGCGCCACCACCCCCGCGACGGGCTCGAGGGAATCGACTGGTGGGAGGGGCGCCTGCGGCGGATCGACGAGGCCGCGCGCGAGATCCCACCCGATCGGCTCCTGGTGATCAGCCTCGACGATCTCGCGTACGGCGATCGTGAGCGTTCCTACTCGCGCCTGCTCGACTTCCTCGAGCTCGAGGACGAGCCGGGGATGCGGGAGTACTTCGAGCGCGAGGTGACGGCGCAGAACGCGCATCGCGACCGGTGGCGCGACGGCCTCGACCCCGATGCGCAGGAGGAGCTTCGCCGCCACTACGAGCAGGCGCTGGACCGGCTCGCCGCCGAGGGCGTGCACTGCGCGCCGGAGCTCCAGCGCACGTACGAGCGGGTGGCGTAGCCGTGGAGGTCCTGTTCGTCGGCGGCACCGGCCGCAGCGGCACCCACGTCGTCGCGAAGCTGATCGGCCGCCACTCGCGCTACGAGAAGATCGGCAACGAGGTCCGCTTCCACTGCGACCCCGGCGGGTTCCCGGACCTGCTCTCCGGCGCCGTCACGCCGCAGGAGTTCGTCGCCAAGCTGCGCGGCACCTGGTGGCGGCGGGTCCAGACGCTTCAGGTGCGCGGGCTGCACCGCACGGTCCCCCGCAAGCGCTTCGAGGCCGCCGTCGCGGACTTCGAGTCGACGTACGACCACGACCCGGTGGACTCGTGCCGGCGGCTGTTCCTCGCCTTGCTCGCCCCGATCGCGGAGCGCGCCGGGAAGCCCGGGCTCGTCGAGATGAGCTGCGACACGGTCTCCCAGGGGCCGGCGCTGCTGCGGATCTTTCCCGAGGCGCGGTTCATCCACTCCGTGCGCGACGGGCGCGATGCCGCCTCCTCGCGGGTGGCGAAGGGGAGGGGAGTCGTCTACCCCCGCAACCCCGCGCAGGGGATCGAGTGGTGGGAGGGCCGGCTGCGGCGGATCGACGACGCCGTGGAGGAGATCCCGCCCGATCGCCTCACCGTCGTGAGCCTCGACGAGCTGGTGTACGGCGACCGCGAGGGCACCTACCGCCACCTGCTCGACTACCTGGGCGCCGAGGACGAGCTCGAGATGCGCTCCTACTTCGAGACCAAGATGAGCGCGGAGCGCGCCCACCGCGAGCGCTGGCGCGAGGGGCTATCGACCGAAGAGCAGGAGGACTACGTGCGCCGATACGCGGAGGCGCTGGAGCGCCTGGAGCGCGACGGCGTCCACTGCGCCGGCCTGCTCCGCAACGCGTTCGAGCGCACGGCGCCGAAGCGGGACGCGGCCGCGGTCGCGCCGGAGCTCGAGGCCCCGGGAGCCGGCGGGACCGGCACGGCGCCGTCGGACGGAGCCCTCCCCGAATCGGATAGCGGGGCGGGCCCGCAGGCGGCCGGCGACCTCGTGTTCCTCGCCGGGCCGGGCAGGGCGCGCCGCGGCGCCCAGATGGTGGCCCAGCTGCTCGGCAGCCACTCCCGCTACGCGGTGGCCCCGATCGACGCCCGCTTCCACTGCGACACCGACGGGCTCGCCGACCTGATCGAGGGACGGGTGAGCCTGAAGCGCTTTCTGCTCAAGCTGCGCGAGGTTTGGTGGAGAGGCGGAGGCGGCGCGGGTCGGGGGCGGCTCGACGAGGTCGTGCCGCGGGAGCGCTTCGAGGCCGCGGCGGAGCGCTTCTCGGCCTCCTACCTCGACGATCCGCTGGGCGCTGCCCGGAGCCTCTTCGACGACCTGCTGTGGCCGCTGACCGCGGCCGATGGCAAGCCCGGGCTCGTCGAGACGAGCGCCCGGAACCTCCACCAGGCGCCGACCCTGGCCCGGCTGTTCGGAGAGGCCCGCTTCGTCCACGTCGTCCGCGACGGGCGGGTCGCCGCCTTCCGGCTCGCCGAGACCGACTGGGGACCGGGTGACCCGATCGCGGGCATCGACTGGTGGGCCGAGCGGCTGCGGCGCGTCGACCACGCGGTCCGCGGCGAGGAGGACGGGGCGAGCTACTCGCTCGGCTCCAACCGCCTCCACGTCCTCGTCCTCGACGAGATGCTCAGCGGCGACCGCGAGCCGCCCTACGCGGCGCTGCTGGCCTTCCTCGGGATCGAGGACGAGCCGGGCGCCCGCGCCTTCCTCGACCGCTGGCTGGGACCGGCGAAGCGCAGCGGCGAGCCGGTCGCGAACGGGCTCAACCCCTGGAAGCGCCTTCGCCTGCGCCGCAAGTACGAGCGCACGCTCGAGGCCCTGCAGCGCGAGGGAGTGCACTGCGCGCCCCAGCTCATCGAGGCCTACGAGCGCTCCTGATGTCTCAGCCCCGGGGGGTTCTGTTCACGACGAGCAACGGGACGGGGCTCGGTCATCTCACCCGGGGCATGGCGATCGCCCGCCGCCTCGAGGCCGGGGTCGAGGCGAGCTTCTTCACGCTCTCGGCGGCGGCGCCCGTGGTCCGCGGCCAGGGGTTCCCGGTCGACTACATGGGCTCGTACAACACCCCGGGGGCGGGCTCGCACCTGGAGTGGAGCCGGCGCCTTCAGACGCGGGTAGCGGGTCTCGTGTCCGACAACCGCCCGGGCGTGCTCGTGTTCGACGGCGCCCATCCCTATCCGGCGCTGATCCGGGCGATCCGAAACGCCCCGGATCTCACGACGGTGTGGTCGCGCCGTCCCCTGTGGCAGCCCGGACGGGGACGGGCGATCCTCGCTCTCGCCGCCGCCTTCGACGTCGTGCTAGAGCCAGGGGAGCTCGCCGCGGAGGACGACGCCGGGCTCACGGTGGCGCGGCGCGACGAAGCCGTCCGGCTCGATCCGATCTTCCTCTGCGACGAGGCCGAGCTGCTGCCTCGAGCCGACGCCGAGCGCGCGCTCGGGCTCGAGCCGGGGAAGGTGAACGCCCTTGTCGCGCTCGGCCAGGGGGCCGGCCTCGACGCCGCCGTGGCGCGTTGCCTCGCGCGGCTCGCTCCGGAGAGCGGCGTCCAGGTCGCGGCGCTCGAGTCGAGCATCTCCTCGCGGCTCGACGTGCCGGACGGGGTGGTCGTGCTGCGGGACATCTACCCGGTGAGCCGGTACTACCGGGCGTTTGACTTCGCGATCAGCGCCGCGGGCTACAACGCCTTCCACGAGCTGATCCGCTTCGCGGTCCCGACGGTGTTCGTCCCGATGCCGCGCGAGCTCGACGCTCAGGCGACCCGGGCCGGCTACGCCGAGCGCGCCGGGCTCGCCCTGGCCTGCGAGGGGCCGGGATCGGAGCGGCTCGAGGAGCTGATCGGGCGAATGCTCGATCCCGAGACGCGCGATCGGATCTCGGCGCGCGCCCGCGCGCTGGGACTCGGGAACGGGGCCGACGAGGCGGCCCGGCTTCTGTCCGGGCTTGCGGGCGGGGACCGATCCGGGCTCGCGGGCCTGCCGAGCCCGAGCGGAGGGCGGGCGGCGATGTGGACGACGATGGCGCTCGCCCGCACGAGCGCGCTGCTGCGCCACCCGTTCGAGCGTCGCCGTGACCGCATTCGGAGTCGGTAACCTCGCCCGCGTGGAGGCCTCGACCAGCACATCCCGGCAGCAACCCCACGACACCGGACGCGAAGCGGAGGATGTCGCCGGCAATGATTCCGAGCAGGTCGCGGGTATGACTCTGCCGAATCTCGTCGTGATCGGGGCCCAGAAGTGCGGCACGAGCGGCCTGCACTACTACCTCGGCCTCCATCCCGAGATCTCGATGTCGAGCCCGAAGGAGCTCAACTTCTTCATCGCGGAGCGCAACTGGGACCGTGGGGTCGAGTGGTACGCGCGCCACTTCGACGCCGACGCCGCGGTGCGCGGCGAGTCGTCACCCAACTACACCGCCTATCCGCACCACGCCGGGGTCCCGGAGCGCATGCACTCGCTGGTTCCCGACGCCCGGTTGATCTTCCTAGTCCGTGACCCGATCGAGCGCATCGCCGCGCACTGGGTGCACAACTACGCGAAGCGCCGCGAGAAGGGCGACGTCGCGGCCACCGTGATGCACCCGAACACCACCTACCTGCTGCGAAGCGAGTACCACATGCAGCTGCGCCGCTTCCTGAACCACTATCCCGCCGACCGGATCCTCGTCCTCGACCAGGACGACCTCCGCCACCGGCGAGTTGACACGCTGCGAACGATCTTCTCGTTCGTCGGCGTCGACGCGGGCTTCGAGCACCCCGGGTTCACGCGCGAGCGCCACCGGACCGGACGCAAGCACCGGGCCACGCGGGCGGGCCTGCGGCTGGAGAAGGCGGGCATGAGGGTGTTCGGCGGCAAGCTCCCGCGCGGATTCTGGTTCGCCGAGCGGCTGCTCTTCCTCCGCCGCCCGATCGACGTGCCGGACACCCCGGACATCCGGGATGCCCTGAGCCCGGAGGTGATCACGGTGCTGCGCGAGGACGCGGACCGGCTGCGCGAGTTCACCGGGCGCAGCTTCGATCACTGGTCGGTTTGAGCGACGCCGGCAAGTCGGAGAGCAGGCCGGGCGGGAGCGGGGCGGTCCTTGGCGCCCGGGTCGTCCGCTACTCGTCGATCTTCGCCGGAGGGCTGATCGTCACCAACCTGCTCGCGTTCGCGAGCACGATCGTGCTTGCAAACCTGCTCGATCCGTCGGAGTTCGGCCAGCTCGCGCTTCTGCTGTTCCTGGCCGGGCTCCTCAACCTGATCTTCAACCTCGGCTCCAAGCAGGGGACGATGAGGCGGGTGTTCGGAGCGGACGACGACGAGGACGACGACGACGAGGATGAGGACGAGGCGCTTTCCGAGACCAGCCGGCGGAGCCTCGGCACGGGGATCGTGCTGACGACGCTGCTCGCGGTCCTCGGCACGGGGATCGTCGTGCTGCTCGCCTCTCAGGTGGCGGATCTGCTTCTGGGCGGCTCCGGCGACCGGGAGCTCGTGCTGTGGGCCGCGGTCGCGGGCGGGCTGGGCGCCGTGTACCGGCTCGCCTCACTCGCCGTGTGGATGGAGCGGCGCCCGGTCGCGTTCGTGATCCTCGAGGCGGCCCAGCCGCTGCTCATCCTGGCCGTGGTGATCCCGCTGGTCGCCTCGGGTGGCGGGCTCGAGGGGGCGATCGCCGGAACGGCGATCGGCATTGCCGCATCGACGGTGCTGACCGTGGCCGCCCTGCGCGGAAGCTTCGAGCTGTGCTTCGAGCCCCGCGAGGCGGTGACGATCATGCGCCTCGGCGCCCCCCGGATCCTCGTCCACTCATCGTTCTGGACGATCAACTCGGCGCAGATCTTCTTCCTCTCGCGCTTCGTCTCACACGCGGACCTGGGGATCTTCGCCCTCGCTCAGCGCGCCGGGATCGTCGTCTCGCTGCTCCCGACCGGCTTCCGCAGGGCGCTGCGGCCGCTGAAGCGGACGACGGCGTTCGCCGCGATGGAGAACCAGTACGGCTCGGGGGTCGCTCGGGGGTGGCAGCTCGGCTACTTCCTTCTGGTCACGCTCGCCTCGCTGCTCGCCATCACTCTGCTCGCCGACCCCGTGGTCAGCATGGCGCCGGCCGCGTACTCGGACGCCGCCCCGCTGATCCCCCTGATGGCGGCGGCGATGGTCTCCCCGACCGCGTTCAGGATGCTGAACAAGGCCGCGAAGTACCGCCGCAAGCGCAGGATCTTCATCGCCTCGGCGGTCGCCGCGGGGCTGCTGTTCGTCGCCGGGTGCCTGACGCTGATCCCGTGGCTCGGCCTCGAGGGGGCCCCGGTAGCGATGATGCTCGCGTTCGCGGCGCCCGCCGCCTACATCTTCTACCTCTCGCAGACCGGCAAGGAGCCGATCGCGGTGCCCTACCGCCCGCTCGCGCTGGCCACCGTCCTCGCGGCTGCCTGCGCGCTCGGCTACTACGCGCTGGACCCATCCGGCGTCGTGCTTCAGATCGCGGTGGGGCTCGCGCTGCTGCTTGCCTGGGCCGCGCTGTCACTGGCCGTCGGCGTCGTGCCCAGCTACCACCGCCGCCCGCTGATCCACATGGCCCGCACCGCGATCGGAAGGGGCCCGGTCCGGTTCGACTCCGAGCAGGCGCTGCGTGGCCTCGGCCCCGAGGACCGTGAGGCGCTGCGACTCGCGATCGTCGAGCGCCGCCCTCTGGAGGAGATCGGCTCCCGGCTGGGTGCCGACGGCGGTGCCGAGCACGTGGCGCGGGCCTTGCGCCGCGCAGCCGAGGGGGGTGGGGCGTTCGCGAGTGGGGACAGCGCGCACGACGCCGCAATCGCGGAGTATCTGTTCTCGTCGCAGACGGTGGCCACACGCGACCACGCGGCCAAGCGCTTGATCCGCGACGAGGGCGTCAGCCCGGGCGACCTGCGGGAGCTGGAGGCGGTGCTCGATGACCTGGGCAAGGCCCCGGAAGGCGCCTGGAAGGGCGACCCTGTGCCCGCTTCGTGATTTAGGGCGTATCTCACTAGACCCAGCACACGCACTGCCTACCGAGATACGCCCTTAGGTCAGCCCGAGCGCTTGATCACGATCCGGTCGGGCTCGACCTCGACCTCGACCGCCCGGTGGCCGGCCCAGTGCTCGCCGTACACGGCGTTGTCCTGGATCGCGGGATCGAGCCACAGGCCGAAGCCGTCGGTCTCTCCATGGTCGAAGGTTGCCTGGAGGGACTTCGACTTCCGGCCGCCGCGGCGCCTGCGCCGGCGCCTGCGACGCCTTCCCTGCCGCTCGCCGGACGGCTGCTCTTGGTCGGGCGACTCCTCCTCCTCGCCCGCCTCGTCTTGCGGCTCCTCTTCCTCCTCGTCCTCCTCCAGCGTCGCGGCCTCGATCTCCGCCTCGATCTCGTCCCGAAGGTCGGCGTCCGCCTCCTCCTCACCGCCGTCCGCGGTCAATTCGTGGCGACGGCGAAAGTCGCGCAGCTCCGCGGCGGGGACGTCGAGCTGATGCGCCATCCAGGCATCGGTGCGACCCTCCCGGGCCCAGGCCCGGATCTGGTTGAGCTGTGATCGGAGCGATTTCTTGGCCATGATTCGAGCGGCGAGCGGTTCAGGCTAGCCAACCGCGGCCGTGTCGGGTACGCTGAGGACAATCCGCTCGTGTGGCCCGCCAAGCAAGGCGGTCGACACGGGGTCGCACACCTCGACCAAGGGGTACCACAGGATGCTGGTCCTGACGAGGAAAACCAACCAAAGCATCATGATCGGCGACGATGTCGAGATCTCGGTGCTGGCCGTGTCGGGGGACAAGGTCCGTATCGGGATCGCCGCTCCCCGCGACGTGCCCGTGTTCCGCAAGGAGGTCTACCTGAGCATCCAGGCGGAACGGCTCGGAGCCGGGGCCGGTCAGCGTCAAGCTGTCGACCAAGCGCTCGAGGACCTTTCCGAACGCAAGCAGTAGCGGCGCTAGCTCATCAGCCAGGCCAGCGTCTCGAACATCACCACGACCACCGCGATCACGGTGAGCGTGAGTGCGACGAACAGGACGCTGAAGCGGATCTTGCCGTGCGACTCGGTTCGCGAGATGCGCCGCGCGCGGGAGCGGTTCGCGGCGCGCTGACGCAGCTGCTTGCGACGGCGGCGCTCGGCCGCCATCTCCTGCTCGAACGCGACCTCGAACTGCTCCGGGCTCTGGTTCAGTCTCGGCGCTGTCTGCTGGCTGGATTCCACTGATGGCTGGATTCGCGGGAAGCGCGCAGGGCCACGGGCCGAGCGCGGGCATCACGCTACCAAAGACGCTCCTGTTAGCCAACGGTTGTGACTGTTAGCAGCGGCGTTGGCGCCTGTTAGCACGCACCCCACAGTCCGCGGCCGGCGCGGCCCGCCTCCGCCTCGAGGCGCGCGAACAGACCCGCGCGGGAGTCGTTCGGGGCGATCGTCAGCGTGCGCGCGTATCCGCGCCTGACGAGCTCCGCATTCACGAGGCGGGGGCCGACGTAGACGTACGCGAGGAGCCGCCCGTAGACGTCGCGCCGCTCCCGATCGAAGCGGAGTCTCACCTCGCGGCCGGCGACGAGCCGCTCATTGAAGCGACCCGCCTCGCGGCCGAAGCATTCGACCGGCTCTCCGGGGGTGACGGACTCCGGCGTGTCGACGCCGATGTAGCGAACGTCCTCGATACGGTCCTCGACGGAGACCTCGATCGTGTCGCCGTCGACGACTCGGATCACCTCGGCCGTGGCGCTCGGAGGATTGTCCGCCGGCGCCCCGGGCTGGTCCTCCGGCTCTCCGTCGGCGAGCAGGAGGGCCACCGCGGCGATCGCCAGCACGACCGCCCCGATCCCTGGTACACGACGCGACCTCACACGAGCAAAGAGCCCGGCGGCGGGGCTATCTCGCCCCGCGCGCTACGGAATGCGCGTGACGCTCGAGGTGACGATGTCCTTGATCTGGTCGATGATCTCGCGCGCCTCGCTCCATTCACGCTGCCACACGTTGCGGCCGTAGATCACGCCGGAGCCGCCCGCCTCCATGATCTCGCGCGTCTGCTCCAGCAGCCTGTCGTCGTCGACCTTGGAGCCGCCCGATAGCACGACGAGGGCGCGGCCGGCGGACTGGACGCAGTGCGTGATCGCCTCGAGCTGGGTGAAGCCGCCCTCGTTGTAGGGGGCGGGAGAGTCCTTGTCCTTCTCGGGATCGATCTTCGGCATGTTGAGCTTCACGACGTCGGCGCCCATCTCCATCGCCATCCGCGCCGCGTAGTCGATCGCGTAAAAGGACTCGCGGCCGCCCTTCGCCTCGATCGCCGCGCCGCGCGGATAGGCCCAGATCACGAGCGGCATCCCGTAGCGGTCGCAGTCCTCGCGCACGCCCTTGAGCTGGTGGAGGTCCTCGTCCTGGCGCGGGGAGCCGACGTACAGCGTGTAGCCGACCGCGTCGGCGCCGAGCCGCACGGCGTCCTCGACCGAGGCGTTGGTGGTCGAGAGCGCCTCGTCCGAGGGCGGGACGTCGGTCTTGCCGTTGACCTTGAGGATCAGGGGCACCTGGCCCGCGTAGTCCGGGTAGTACTTGGTCGCGAGCCCGATCTGGCACGCGATCGCCGAGTAACCGGCCTCGGCGGCGAGCCGGAACTGGTACTCGGGGTCCTTCGAGGCGGGATTGGGGAAGAAGTCACGCGGCCCGTGCTCGATCCCCTGGTCGATCGGGAGCATCAGCAGGGTGCCGTTGCCGGGGCCGAACTCGAACAGCAGGCGGCGCAGTCGCGTGCGCTTGCCCGGGGAGATCGTCGTGAGAAGGGACTTCTGCTCGGCGGCCTTGACTTCCATCGCGGTGGTGCTCCTCCTGTTTGGGCTCGGTCGCCCGCAGTATAGGGCTGGCCTGTGCGCCGTCCGCGAGGGTACGATGCGGCCGCTCCCCACTCGGGCCGCTGCGCCGAGGTTCGCTAGGCCGCCATGCTCAAGCATGACTTCACCGGGCCCCCCTTCACGATCGGGGTGGAGGAGGAGTTGATGATCCTCGATGCCGAGGGCCTCGACCTCGCGCAGAGGATCGAGGCGGTCCTCGACGCCGTGCCCGAGCGCCTCGAGGGGCAGGTGAAGCCCGAGCTGATGCAGTCCGTGCTCGAGGTGGCGACCGAGCCGTGCCCCGACGTGCGCACGGCCGGCGAGCAGCTGGGCGTGCTGCGCGGCGAGGTGGCCGCGATCGGCGAGCGGCTCGGGCTGCGCATCGGAGCCTCGGGAACGCACCCCTTCGCTCGCTGGGAGGAGCAGGAGATCGTCGATCGCCCCCGCTACAGGGAGCTGATCGACGAGCTCGGCTATGTCGCCCGCCAGGAGCTGATCTTCGGCACCCACGTCCACGTCGCGATCA